>PARB01000030.1 GCA_002709505.1 Paracoccaceae bacterium
GCCGGCGGATCGACCGCGACGACGATGCGCTCCAGCGCCGGCGCCCGGTCGGTCCGCAGCGCCTCCAGCGCGTCGCGGTTCCACATGGCGCCGTCTCGGCTTTCCACCATCTCGCCGTCGAGTTCCTGGCGCGCCAGACGGGTTCCGCCGTAGCGGGCCCGGATCGCGGCAACGAAGCCGGCGGCCAGATGGGCGGCGTTGCTTTCCGTCGGCGCGGTCACCGCCACCGTTGCGGGATCCGCCATAAGCCGCTTGAGCAACGGGATCGGGCGCGGCGTCGTGGTGACGAGCTGACGCGGACGCTCTCCCAGCCTCAGGGCGAATTGCAGCATGTCCCAGGTCTCCTGGACGTGACGCCACTTGGCGAGCTCGTCGCACCAGGCCAGATGAAACTGCGGCCCGCGCAGCGCGTCCGGGTCCTCGGAGGAAAACACCTGCGCCACCGCGCCATTCGGCCATTCCAGCCGGCGCCGGGAGGACTGCCAGCTCGGGCGCTCGCTCGCCGGATGGACCGAGAGCAGGCCGGAGATCCCCTCCACCATCACCTCGCGGGCGTCGCTCTGGGTCTCGCCGACGAGCGCGATGCGAAACCCGTCGGAATCGGGCCGCAGCGCGGCGGCACGCACACAGGCGCGCAGCCATTCCGCCCCGGCCCGCGTCTTTCCGGCGCCGCGCCCGCCCATCAACAGCCAGCACCGCCAGTCGCCGGCGGGCGCCAGCTGGTGCGCATGGGCCCACAGCCGCCAGTCATGGCGCAGGAAGGTCAGTTCCCGGTGGTCCAGCCGTGCCAGAAACGCCGGCAGCAGCCCCCCTTCGGCACAGCCGATCAAGGCGCTCCGCAAGCTCTCGCCCGAGTGCATCTTCATCTCCCCCCGTGGGATCGAGCGAGGCGACGCCGGAGCGGAGCTCGATCAGGACGTCGAGCGTCTTCGCCAGACTGCCCAGCGTTCTGGCGTTGCGCTCCAGCGTGCCGCCGTCGGCTCTTGCCTCCCCCTCGCCGGCCGCAGCGCGAAACTGCGTCTCGATTGCCGAAATCTGATGTTCGAAGGCCTTGGCCAGCCGCGCGACCATCCGGGCAAGGCCCGGCGTGTCGCCGGCCTCGATCAGGTCGCGGACGGAGGCGGCCCGAAGCCAGGCCTCGTCCCTTGCGTGGCGGGCGACGGTGGGAACGGTCACGTTCATCCGCCGGGCGATGGCATCGAATTCCAGGCCGTCGTTTTCATAAAGGCTGCGGGCGATGCGCCAGCCGTCCGCGCTCAGGTGAACCGGTCGCTTGCGGGCGCGCCGCCGGCGGGGCCTCGATGCGGCGCGCGGTGTCTCCTCGTCCATGCCGTCTCCTCGTGTTCTTGCAACAGACGTCGGGCAACGGCTATGGACCGCCCTTGCCTCATGCGCGCGCAGGCCCTAAAACCCATTCATCGGCAATTTGCGATGAAAGTGTTTCTTGGCCCGCTCCCGTTCGACCACATGCGCCGCTGAAAGCCCGGAAACGGCCGGCCCGCGCAGGCCCCGCGCCGCCGCCTGTTGCAGCGCCCCGGCGGATGTCGACCTTCCCGACGTGTTCAAGGCGCTCGGCCATCCGGCCCGTCTGGAAATCCTCCAGGCGCTTGCCGCCTGTGACACCGCCTGTTGCGGGGATCTGGTCAAGCGCCTGCCGCTGGCGCAATCCACCGTCTCGCAGCATCTCGCGGTGCTGCGCGCCGCCGGCCTCGTGGGCATGCGCGGCGACGGCCGTTGCTGCCGGTATCATCTCGAGCCGGGGGCGCTGACGCGCCTTACCGGCGATGTCGAACGCCTGTTCGCCAGCTTTCTGCGGCAGCCCGCGCCGGCGCCGCACCTTAATGACCGCATGGCGCCCGCGCGCCCGCGAAAGGACACCGAATGACAAGCCGCCGCTCCGGCGTACCCGCTTCCGCTCCGCGCATTTCGGCCGACGAGACCTCGACGCTGAAGACGCTCGGGCAATTGTGGCCCTACATCTGGCCCCACGACCGCCCGGACCTGAAGTCCCGCGTCGGCCTTGCCGTGATCGCCCTGGTCATCGCCAAGATCGTGACGGTGCTCTCGCCCTATTTCTACAAGTGGGCGACCGACGCACTGACCGGCGAGGGCAGCGCCGGCGCGGCCGCCTCCGGCAGCGAGGGCGGCCTTCCCGTCTGGATCGTGGCACCGGTGATGCTCGTCATCGCCTATAATGGCGCGCGCATTCTCTTCGTCGGCTTCAACCAGCTGCGCGATGCGCTGTTTGCCCGCGTCGGCCAGCACGCGGTGCGCCAGCTCGCCTATCGCACCTTCCGCCACCTGCACATGCTGTCGCTGCGCTTTCACCTGCAGCGCAAGACCGGCGGCCTGTCGCGCGTCATCGAGCGCGGCGTGAAGGGCATCGAGAACATCGTCCGCTTCACGATCCTGAACGGCATTCCCACCATCATGGAGTTCGCCATCATGGCGGGGGTGATCTGGTACCAGTTCGGCTTCGCCTATGTGGTCGTCGTCGCGGTGATGATCGTCGCCTACACCTGGTTCACGGTGCAGACCTCGAACTGGCGCATCGCCATCCGCCGCGACATGAACGCCAGCGACACCGACGCCAACTCCAAGGCAGTCGACAGCCTGCTGAATTTCGAGACGGTCAAATATTTCGGCAACGAGCAGTGGGAAGCCGACCGTTTCGACCGCTCGATGGAAGGCTACGAACGCGCCGCAACCCGGACCTGGACCTCCCTCGCCTGGCTCAACTTCGGCCAGGCCGTGATCCTCGGCGTCGGCACGGCGATCTGCATGGTGATGTCGGCGCGCGCCGTGATGGCGGGGACGCAGACCATCGGCGATTTCGTCATGATCAACGCGCTCCTGCTGCAATTGTCGATTCCGCTCAATTTCATCGGCTTTCTGTATCGCGAGATCCGCCAGGGCCTCACCGACCTTGAAGCGATGTTCGAGCTGCTTGGCGAGCCGGCCGAGATCAAGGACAAGCCGGGCGCGGTGCCGCTCAGCGTCGACGGCGGCACCATCCGCTTCGAGGACGTGCACTTCCACTATGACGCCGACCGGCCGATCCTGCAGGGCATCTCCTTCGAGGTGCCGGCCGGCAAGACGGTCGCCATCGTCGGACCGTCGGGGGCCGGCAAGTCGACGATCTCCCGGCTGCTCTTCCGCTTCTACGACATCACCGGCGGGCGCATCACCATCGACGGGCAGGACCTGCGCGACGTGACGCAGGCCTCGCTGCGCGGCGCGACCGGCATGGTTCCGCAGGACACGGTGCTCTTCAACGACACGGTCGCCTACAACATCCGCTACGGCCGCAACGACGCTACCGACGAAGAAGTGCGCGAGGCCGCGCGCATGGCGCAGATCGCCGACTTCATCGAGAGCCTGCCGCAGGGCTTCGCCACCGAGGTGGGCGAGCGCGGGCTGAAGCTGTCCGGCGGCGAGAAGCAGCGCGTTGCGATCGCCCGCACCATCCTCAAGGCGCCGCCGATCCTGATCCTCGACGAGGCGACGTCGGCGCTCGACACCCATACGGAGCGCGAGATCCAGGCGGCCCTCGATCAGGTCTCCAGGAACCGCACCACCGTCGTGATCGCCCACCGGCTGTCGACCGTGGTCAACGCGGAGGAGATCCTCGTCCTGGAAAAGGGCCGTATCGTCGAGCGCGGCCGCCATCCCGATCTGCTTGCCGCCAACGGGCTTTACGCCTCCATGTGGGCGCGCCAGCAGGAGGCGAGCGAGGCCGAGGAGCGGCTGCGCGCCGCGACCCTGGACGACCCCGGCTTCGTCGTTCGCGGTCCGCGCGCCGGCGAGGAAGAACCGGCGCAATAGACGCGCGCGACGTCGCGGATTGATTTTCGCGCCCGCTCCGGTGCACAAGAGGCGTTCGACCGGGCGCTGGTGTCCGGGAACGCAACCGGGCCGGGGCACTCTCCGGCGCGGCCCACAGTCACGGAACCGCCGATGTCGCTTACCGATACGATCACCAAGACGCTCGTCCCCATTCACCGCGAGGGCTGGCCGTTCGTCGCCATTGCCGGTGCGGCGACCGTTCTCGTCGGCTGGTTCGTCGACCCGCTGTTCTGGATCGGCCTGATCCTGACCGCCTGGGTCGCCTATTTCTTCCGCGATCCGCCCCGCGTCACGCCGATCGACGACGACGTCGTCGTCTCGCCCGCCGACGGCACCGTGTGCCAGATCGGCCAGGCCGTGCCGCCGCGCGAGCTCGAGCTCTCCGACGAGCCGATGATGCGCATCTGCATCTTCATGAATGTGTTCAACTGCCATGTGAACCGCGCGCCCATGGGCGGACGCATCACCCGCGTCGCCTATCGCGCCGGCTCCTTCCTCAACGCCGAATCCGACAAGGCGAGCGAGGACAACGAGCGCAACGGGCTCGTCATCGAAAGCGGCGAGACGCGCATCGGCGTCGTCCAGATCGCCGGCCTGGTGGCGCGGCGCATCGTCTGCTTCGTGCGCGAGGGCGAGAACCTCGGCGCCGGCGAGCGCTTCGGCCTGATCCGCTTCGGCTCGCGGCTCGACGTCTATCTGCCGCTCGACACGCGGGTTTCCGTTGCCGTCGGCCAGACCATGATCGCCGGCGAGACGGTGATCGCCGATCTTGCCTCCGAGACCCGCGACGCCGTGCTGGCGCGGGTCAGCTGAGCGAGGTGTCATGACCGCCCCTTTCGCCCCCTATGATCCCGGTCCGACCAGCCGCCGCCGCGGCCGCGCGCCGCGGTTCCGCCGGGTGCCGCTGCGCCTGATCCTGCCCAATCTCGTCACCCTGCTGGCGCTGTGTTCGGGGCTTACCGCCATTCGCATGGCGCTGGAGACCCGCTGGGATTTCGCCATCGGCGCCATCGTGCTGGCCGCCGTGCTCGACGCGCTCGACGGACGGGTGGCGCGACTGGTCAAGGGCACCTCGAAATTCGGCGCGGAGCTGGATTCGCTGGCCGACTTCGTCAATTTCGGCGTCGCGCCGGCGCTGATCCTCTATTCCTGGCTGCTCGACGAGGTGCGCTCCATCGGCTGGATCGCAGCCCTCGTCTTTTCGATTTCCGCGGCCCTCCGGCTGGCGCGCTTCAACGTCTCCATCGACGATCCGGACAAGCCCGCCTGGGCGGTCAATTTCTTCACCGGCGTGCCCGCCCCCGCGGGCGCGCTCGCCGTGCTCTTTCCGGTCTATCTGGAGTTTGTCGGCATCCTGCCGCACTGGCCGGCGCTTGCGCCGGTCGTCGCCGTCTATGTCGTGATCATCGCGCTGTTGATGGTGTCGCGGCTGCCGACCTTTTCCGGCAAGAAGCTCGGCTCGCGCATCCGCCGCGACCTCGTGCTGCCGCTCTTCGTCGCCGCCGTGCTCTTCGTCGCGCTTCTGGTCAGCTACCCGTTCGAGATGCTCGCCATCGGCGCCGCCGCCTATCTGGTGTCGATCCCGGTCGCCTGGCGCTGGCATCAAAAATACGCCTCCGGCCAGATCCCGGGTGCGGCAGCCGACGACACAAGCGCCAATGACGATGGAGACGAGGCCGACACCGACCTCGACCACCTCGGCGACCGCGACAAGGGCGACACCGGCTGAGCGGCCGACCGCCGTCCCTCGCCCCCGCCCCCGCCCGTCACGCCCCACCCGAACAGTCGGGCGGCTCCGGAAGCGGGCTGCATCCAACAGCTTGAATCAAAAAGGCCGAACGCTGCGCCGGCTTCCCGCCGGCCGCACCAGTTCGACCATGCCTGAACCCTACCCGATCAGCGCTGCGCTGTCAAGGAATTTTTTCCTAATTATATACTTGACGTACCAAAGCGTATTTTGTACCTTGGGATCAAGGAGCTAATGCGATGTTCGATCTGACCAACGAGATTTACCAAGACGCCAACAAGGCCCGTGAGCATCTTGAGGCCATCCACTGGCCGCATGGTCCGAACTGCCCGCATTGCGGTAATGCCGATCCCAAGCGCATTACCAAGCTCAAGGGTAAGTCCACCCGCCCCGGCGTCTTCAAGTGCAACGAATGCCGAAAGCCTTTTTCCGTGACTGTCGGCACCGTCTTTGAGCGTTCCAAGATCCCGCTGAACAAGTGGGTTCTCGCCACCCACCTGATGGCCGCTTCCAAAAAGGGCATGTCCGCCCACCAGCTGCACCGCATGCTCGGCGTTACCTACAAAACCGCATGGTTCATGGCCCATCGCATTCGCGAAGCCATGCAGGAGACCAACAACGACGCTGGCCCCATGGGCGGCGAAGGCAAGACCATCGAAGCCGACGAGATGTATCACGGCAAGCGTGAGACGCCCCGTCAGTACGCCCGTGGCCGCAAGCCCAACCCGGTAAAGTCCGGCAAGGCCGGTGGCGCACAGAAGCGCGTGATCGTCGGTCTGGTCGAGCGTGGCGGCAAAGCCCGCATGTTCCATGTGAACAACGCCACGAAGGCGTCAGTTCGTGACGTGCTGGTCCGCAACGTGTCGCGCGATACGACGCTCTACACCGACGAGTCCCGCCTTTACACCGACACCGGCAAGGAATACGCGGACCACAGGACCGTGAAGCACTCCGCAAAGGAATATGCTCGTCGCGAAGGCGAGACCGTCGTGCACACCAACACGATTGAGAATGTGTTCTCCGTCTTCAAGCGCGGCATGGTCGGTGTCTACCAGCATTGCGGCGAAGCCCACCTTCACCGCTACCTTGCCGAATTCGATTTCCGCTACAATCGCCGCTCTGCCCTAAAGGTATCCGATGCAGAGCGCGCCGAAGATTGCCTTCGCATGGCCCGCGGCAAGCGTCTTACCTATCGGCGGATTGACGAAGCCGCGCACGCCTAAGCAGAAGGCACGACGTCTTATGAGGCGTCGAAAGAAGCAGCGTAAGGCTTGATTACCCCTCGATCACCTTAGCCCGGTGATTGGGCTCCATGACTTCATGGGACCCAACACCTTCAATTATCCTATTTCGGACGAAGGGAGCGAGCACTCCATGGTTCCGATTTGGATCGCCGAGCGCATTGTCGACTAGATCGTCCGGAATATCGTCTTGCAGCTTGGTTGTGTCTACAAACGACAAATGGCCCAAAAATAGAGCTTCGTGGCTTTCTATCGAAACCGCCATGTCACGCGCTTTTCGATACATCGGAGGTCTACTGTTGATAAACATGAACCAACGGTTTTCAGGGCATATGCAGATGCAAAACTTATCGTGCGGCTCCGGCAGGTGGTCGCAGTAAATACGGATTACCTCCCACTTCTGCATCGGTCTTCAGGCGCAAGCTGTGTGTTCGCGCAACTGCATTTTTGCAGTTTCTGGATCCTCCAGCCATTTTTCAAGCCAAAGTTCAATGTCCATCTCATTGGCGTTGCCCGGCTTATCCCAAGCAGCAACATACGCGGGATCATCGTGCGAGATTTTCTTCAACTCGCCAAACGACATACACGCGTACTTCTCAATGGACGCGTGCAAATATTCCTTGTCTGACCCTGAAAGGGCGGGGAAACCATCGTCGCTCTTGGAAGAAACGTGCTGCTTGTTAGCAGCGTGTGTTATCTCGATTCTTGAAGCAAGCACATCGAGTATTTCGTCGGGATATCCCGAATCCGGCTTAAGTAGGTCGCGAACGGCAGATGGAACAGGGCCGTGCTCCATAGCGACGTAGCGATCCCCGGTGATCGGTCGCCCATAGTCAAGCAGGTGCTCGCGATCAGCAAAAAACAATATCTTGCCAATGTAGTATTGGGTGATACCGGGCCGCTCCCGAGCGATGAAGTCAACCGCTTGGATCGCCTTTTCCCATTTGAGCCGAAATCGTGTCATGCATCCACCATTACCCGAAAATTGTGTGGAAATTACGAACTTCCCAGCAGGCGCCCTGTCGGCTTAATTCCAATTCAATCGCCGTCGCCTCTTTTCTGATTTTTTTCAGGCTTCTCATGCGACTTCGGCAGCGTCTTGAGCATCCGCCTTAGGATCTCGTCGCCATCCTTTTGATTCGGGTTGACGTCTGTCTGGTCGTCTTTCTTGTCAACACCCATCACGTTTCGCCCTTGCATATCCACACGCCGTCCGCGCAAACGCGGGTTCACTGTTGCTACCGACAGTAGACAGGGAACAGAATACTTGTGCTGACGCGACGGGAGCGGGCGATTCGGGGTTGCCGCCCCATAAATCACCCGCTCGCCATCTGGCCCGTTAGCTGGCGCTACCCGCTATGGGTGCCCTTGGAGCCGCCGTCGAGGCTCCATTGTAGTGGGGGCGGCTTGGTGCTGGGCACGGCTTCCGACCTGACGTCCAGTGGTTTCAATTCCCACCGCCTCCACCGTTCGCCACTCTACTCCGAGAGTGGAAATTTCCAAGTCTTGACTTTCCTAAACGACCGGCCTGTCACGCTTGGGAATCATGCCCTTTCCGATCTTGGTACGTCAAGTATATAATTAGGAATTTTTTCCTATGACCAATTCTCCCGAGCGCAGCGCCTGTCTTCGTGATCATCCAGATCACAGCTTCAATACCTAAATCATGCCTTTAATCACCCAACACAAGCTTTGAGACTCGTCTATTCAAAGAGCGAGACGGTCATTCAAATCTTGCTAGTTTGTAATATCGAAGGTGACGCGATTAAATTTCCCTTTGGCGAGATCTTTCCGCGAAATGACAAAAACAATGGAATAGCAATCCCCCCAAATCCATCTTGTGAGCGGGTTTGAAGGAAGTTCCAACAGCACTTCATTCGGCGTCGCAGGTCCGTAAGGGGTATAGATGTGACCTTCCGGAGAATGCGCCATCGCGGCTCGACTGCGATCGGCTTCCAGTATCCAAGTCTGCTCCATATGATGGCGGAGCGGAGATGGAAGCCTCTCGGGGTCCCGGGAATAGGCACTCAGGGCGCGCTGATAGAGCACACTTGCATAAAGTTCAAACCACCAGAGCGGGCCAGCGCCGCGATCAGGACGATCTCCGAGACGCCGAATTGAAATATCCAGGTCAGCAAACCCATCTTCATCATTTTTGCGGTATATTATCTGACTTATAGGCAATTCATGTATTTCTTCCAGCAAACAAAGATCTTCATCAGACCTCAGTCGCTCATCTCGCGCATACATTTGAGCTTTCACGACCTCGAACCGGCCAATGGACGCTGAGTTTAAATCGGCCAACCGCGCAAGTTCAGCCGCATCTTTCGCATGTAGCTTCTTGTCGGAAATAAATCGCTCGATCTGGCGCTGCTTCGCTTGCAAATACTCCTCGAGAGAAGAAACTAAAAGGTTGAGTGTCACCTCGTCAAAAGGATGAATTTCCGGGCGGGAGAGATCAGCGAAGTCAGCTTTGAAAAGAAGTGAGGGCCCGTACAACTCTTCTCGTGCATCTTCTTGAGAGACCACCCGCCCTTCGGATCTTTCGGTTATGTAAAACGGCCACTTGGGAGAAAGCGGATCTTCAATCTGCGCTTCGGGAGACCATCGACGGAACCATCCGGCGTCGCTTTGGCCGGGCCCGTCTCTTTCGGAGAGCGGCTCCATGACATGGAGAATATGCGGTCGATAGTCGATCGGATGCACGAAGAATGCAAGCCAGCCATGGCGGGGACCGACACCGCCCCAGAGTCGGCGCGGCAGCTTCGACAAGTCGATCTGACAAAGAAAACGCAGCGGCTCGTCATCGATATGCGGCCATTTGGTCTTTGCCGGCAGCTTGGGAGCGCCACCGAACCAACCGGCAGTTTCCTCCGTCGTTCCCGACATGGCCGACATCAAAACGACACAAGGTCCGCCCTGTTCTCGCGCCTCGCGCTGTCGCTCCAAAGCCTCGATTTCATTTTCCAGTATTCCGAGAAGCATCTGGGAGTCCGATGATGAGGACTTCGCTTTTGCTTTGAACGTCGACAGAAAATTCAATAGCTGCCCAATCAATGTTTACCCCTATTCAATCATGGATAATCCATGCGCCGGGAGGAGGACCTGCGTTGGCTTTCCCCTAGACGGCGGCGTCGAGATCCGCACATTCAATTAAAACGAGAAAAAAATGTATCAAAAATTGCAAATCCGGAGTTAACGATGCGACGTTTCCCTTAAACCCTGGTCATACGAAAACGGCACACCGACAAGCCTCCCGCTTTGGGATCGCGCGCACCCGACTCGCCCCCCTCACCCCTCCTCCGGTCCCTCCCCCGGCCAGTCGACGACGAAATTCTCGTAGTCTTCCAGCTCGATGCCGTCTTCGGGAAAGGTGCGGCCGCGCACGGAGATGCCGGCGGCGTGGACGGTTTCGGGGTCGCCCGAGACGAGCGGGTGCCACCAGTAGAGATCGTGCCCCTCGGAGATCAGCCGGTAGCCGCAGGTGGGCGGCAGCCAGGTGAGCTGCGGCACGGTTTCAGGCGTCAGCGGCAGGCAGTCCGGCACTTTTTCAAGACGATTGTGATAGTCACCGCAGCGACAGGAGTGCTGGTCGAGCAGCGTGCAGGAGAGCGAGGTCCACACCACCTCGCCGGTGTCCCAGTCCTCCAGCTTGTTGAGGCAGCAGCGGCCGCAGCCGTCGCACAGGGATTCCCATTCCGTAGCGGTCATCTCGGCGAGCGACTTGGCGCGCCAGAACGGCACGGTCTCGCTCGGCGCCTCGGCTGGAGGCGCCGCGCCGTCGACGCGGGCCGGACCGCCGCCATCTGCCGCAACGTCAGCGGGGCGCACGTCTGTAGCCCCGGCATCGGGTGTCTTTGCGCCGGTATCGCGCGCGCTCATTGGCTGTCCTTCCCTCACCTTTCTTGAAACGCCGGCCGGATCGGGAGTACAACTGGGCGCGCGGGGCACGCGCATGCGGCGGCGTCAAACCCGACCGCCATAGCAGAACGGACGGACAAGGTGAACAAGGGATCAGCTCCCCCCGACGGCACGGAGCCGGATACGCCGAAGGCTCAGGGAGGGGCACGGCCGAAGGGCGGGCGCCTCAAGGCCGGCCTTCTCTCCGCCGATGCCTGGGTCGACACCGCACTGTGGCGGCTCGGATCGGGCCTGCGCGGCGCGATCGAGGGCTATTCCGCCTGGCTGCGCCGCTTCCGGGTGCGTGGACCCGCGCGCGTGGCGGCCGAGCTTGCCTCAGACGGGGTGACCTTCGGCGTTCTCGGCCTCGTGGTCATGCTGGCGCTGGCCCAGGACGCGATCGACAAGACCGCGCGGGCCGACTGGCGCACGACGGAGGATTTTTCCGTCACCTTCCTCGACCGCTTCGGCAACGAGATCGGCCATCGCGGCATCCTGCTGAATGACACCGTGCCGCTTGAGGAAATTCCCGACCATATGATCAAGGCGGCGCTCGCCACCGAGGACCGGCGCTTCTTCCACCATTTCGGCATCGACGTGGTCGGCACCTTCCGCGCGATGATGGAGAACGTGCGCGCGCGCACCGTCGTCCAGGGCGGCTCGTCGCTGACCCAGCAGCTGGCCAAGAACCTGTTTCTCTCCAACGAGCGCACGCTGGAGCGCAAGATCAACGAGGCCTTCCTGGCGCTGTGGCTGGAGATGAACCTCTCCAAGCGCGAGATCCTCAAGCTCTATCTCGACCGCGCCTATATGGGCGGCGGCACCTTCGGCGTCGCGGCGGCGTCGGAGTTCTATTTCGCCAAGAACGTGCGCGAGCTGAGCCTTGCCGAGGCCGCGATGCTCGCCGGCCTGTTCAAGGCGCCGAGCAAATACGCCCCGCACATCAACCTGCCGGCGGCGCGCGCGCGCGCCAATGAGGTCCTGACCAACATGGTTCAGGCCGGCTTCATGACCGAGGGCCAGGTGATCGGCGCAAGGCGCAATCCGGCGGTCGCCGTCGACCGCAGCCGCGAGCGCTCGCCGGACCATTTCCTCGACTATGCCTATGACCGGCTCAAGGAGCTGGCGCGCGAATATCCGGCCCTCGCCAACGACCGCATTCTGACGGTGCGCACCTCGCTCGATCCCGGCCTGCAGCGCCAGGCGGAACGCGCGATCCTCGACACGCTGCGCCAGCACGGCAACCGCTACCGGGTGGAGGAAGGCGCCGTCACCGTCATCGTGCCGGAGACGGGTGCCGTGCGCGCCATGGTCGGCGGCAAGGATTATGGCGCCAGCCAGTTCAACCGCGCGGTCGACGCCCTGCGCCAGCCCGGCTCCTCCTTCAAGCCCTTCGTCTATATCACCGCCTTCATGAACGGCTATTCGCCGGCCTCCGTCGTGCCGGACGCGCCGATCAACATCGGCGGCTGGAGCCCGCGCAACTACGGCCGCAGCTACCGCGGCCCAGTCACGCTGAAACTTGCCCTCACCAAGTCGATCAACACCATCCCGGTGCGCCTGTCGCAGGCGCTCGGGCGCGACAAGATCGTGGAAAACGCCCATGCGATGGGCATCAACACCGAGCTGAAGATCACCCGCGCGCTGCCCCTCGGTGTTGCCGAGGTCACCGTGCTGGACATGAGCGCGGCCTATGGGTCGTTTGCCAGCGGCGGGCTCAAGGTGGTGCCGACGCCGATCCTTGAGGTGAAGAATTCCGCCGGCGAGACCGTCTATGAGCTCAGCCGGCACCGCCGCCCGCCCGAGCGCCTGTTTCCGCCGGAAAAAGCCGCGGAAATGAACGACGTGCTGGTCAATGTGGTGGAGGCGGGCACGGGCCGCCGCGCGCAGGTCCCCGGCGTCACCGCCGCCGGCAAGACCGGTACGACCCAGGCCTATCGCGACGCGTGGTTCGTCGGCTACACCGGCAATTACGCGGCGGCCGTCTGGTTCGGAAACGACGATTTCAGCACCACCGCGCGCATGACCGGCGGCAGCCTTCCCGCCATGGCCTGGCAATCGATCATGGAATACGCCCACAAGGGCATCGAGCTGAAGCCGATGCCGGGCGTCGACCGTCCGCCGCAGCCGGCCGAGGCGCTGGTCGCCGATGGCGGCGCAGGCTCCGCCGCCGGCCGTCCGCGCCTGTTGCGCGAACAGTCGATCGCCGTGCTTGAAGAAATCGGCGCGCGGCTCGATGCCATCGGCAAGCGCGCGGATCTGCCGGGCGGCGCGCCGGCCGCGACGCAAGACGGCGTGGAGTCCATCACTCAGTGACCCTGACGTTCGACAGAAACCCCGAGACCGACGGGCTGGCCCCCGACCGCGTGCCCGCGATCCTGCGCCGCGGGCGCATGCCGGGCTGGCCGAAACTCGCCGCCATCCTCGTCATCGGCCTCATCACGGGGCTGGGCAGCGCCTATCTCGCCGTCGACAACGCGCCCGCCTTCGACACGCTGGAGCTCGGCGTGTGGGAGGCCCGCCCCCTGCAGGGCACCGGCGAGGCCGACCCCTATTCTGCCGCCACCCATGCCCGCACCGGACGCGTGCCGCTCGCCTCCGGCGAGGGCCTGATCTTCCTGGCCCGCACCGACACGGCCGGCGCAAGGCTGTCGCCGGCCTGCGACTACACGCTGGAGGGGCAGGCAGCGCCCGCGCGGCTGTGGACGCTGACGACGCTCGACGAAAACCTCCGGCTGACCGAAACGGATGCCGAACGCACCGGCCTGCACAGCCGCCAGATCCTGAGGCGTCCCGACGGCAGCTTCACCGTGCAGGTCGCGGCGCGGGCGCGGTCGGGCAACTGGCTTCCGGGCGGGCGCGACGCCAACGGTCTGGTGCTGGCGCTCAGGCTCTACGACACGCCGCTGACGACCGGCACGGGCGTTGCCAATGTGCCGATGCCCGAGATCACGCGGGGGGATTGCCGGTGAGCGCGGCGGACCGGGTTCTGAACAGGCTTCGCGGGATCGAGGCGCTGGACGTCGCACGCGCGGGCGCGGTCCTGCTGGCCGGGCTGTTGCTCGGCGGCATCATCCATGTCGTTGTGGTGATGAGCGTGCCGCATTTCGTGCCGGTCACGGCCTATGCACGGGTCGCGACCTTCGGGCCGGACGGTATGTTCAACCACCTGCCGGACACGCGCGCCGGGGCGGAGCCGCTGCCGATGCTCGATCCGATGATGCTGCATGCCGCCTGCCGGTTCGACCTCACCGACGGCCCGCTGAAGATCGTCGCCGCCCTGCCGCCGCCGTTCTGGTCGTTCGCGCTGTTCAATGCGCGCGGCGAGGCAATCTATTCGCTGAACGACCGCACCTCCGGCAACGACGGCATGCTCGACGTGCTGGTGATCACCACCGAGCAGTTGAGCGTGCTGCGCGAGGATCCGCCGCCCGGACTGGAGGACCTCATCGTGATCGAAACCACAGAGNCCCTCGGCTATGCGTTGCTGCGCTCCTTCGACGGCGATCCGATGCGCCGGGACGTGAAGGAAGCCGCGCTCGCGCAAGCCACCTGCCGCACGCTCGACCAGGAATGACCCGTCCGACTGCCCGAATGCCGTTTCAAGACATTTCCTCAGACCGAAAGACCTTTGCATGACCCAAAGCGGCGCCTCCGAGACTGCCCCGCGCGACGCCCGCACGCTGGCGGCGACCCGCAAGGCCATCGGCGTGTTGCGCCCGCATATGGACGCGCATTTTTCCGTACGCCTGTGGGACGGCTCGGTCGAACCGCTCGGCGACAATGTGGTGCCGGGCCTGATGCTGGAGATCAACGAGCCCGGGGTGCTGCCGTCGCTCATCCGCCGGCCGTCGCTCGACCGGCTGATCCGCCACTATGCGCATGGGCACATCGATATCTCCGGCGGCACGATCATCGACATCGGACGGCCCTATGCGGTCGACAAGGCGGCGCGGCGGCGGCTGCGGAAAGTCGGCAAGCTGGCGCTTGCAAAGGCCGCCTGGCCGCTCTTGACGGCGCCGGCGATCTCGCCGGACGCGACCCGCGGCTTTTCCGGCGACGCGGACGGACGCGCGCGAAAAGGCACCAGCGACAACAAGCGCTTCATCGGCTTCCACTACGATGTCGGCAACGACTTCTATCAGCTCTTCCTCGATCCGGAGATGCAGTATTCCTGCGCCTGTTTTCCAGCCGAGGACGCGACGCTGGAGGAGGCCCAGCAGACCAAACTCGAGGTCACCTGCCGCAAGCTGCGGCTGACGCCCGGTGAGCGGCTTCTCGACATCGGCTGCGGCTGGGGCGGGCTGNTGTGCTACGCCGTGCGCCACCACGGCGTCATCGGTCACGGCGTCACGCTGTCGGAGGAGCAACTGGCCTTCGCCCGGGCCAAGGCGGAGGCGCTCGGCATCTCCGACCGGGTCACCTTCGAGCTGAAGGACTACCGCGACCTGACCGGGACCTTCGACAAGATCGTGTCGGTCGGCATGTATGAGCACATCGGCCTCGACAATATCCCGGCCTATTTCTCGACCGTGCAGCGGCTGCTCGCGCCGGGCGGCCTGTTCCTCAACCACGCGATCTCGCGCCGCGCCAAGAAGCGCCGCCACCGGCTGATCAAGCGGCCCGAGCAGCGCGCGCTGCAGAAATACATCTTCCCCGGCNGCGAACTGGATGACATCGGCCACACGGTCGCGGAGATGGAGCGCGCCGGTTTCGAGGTGCAGGACGTGGAAAACTGGCGCCAGCATTACGAACGCACGACGCAGGTTTGGTGCGAGCGGCTGACGGCGCGCCGCGCGGAGGCCGAAGCACTCGCGGGACCCGAACTCTACCGACTATGGGTCGCCTATCTCGGCGGCTGCGCGCTGACCTTTCATCGCGGCTCGGCGCGCATCTACCAGACGCTCTGCGGCAAGTCGGCCAAGGGCAGGCCGGCGATCCCGCTGACGCGGGCGGATCTTTATCGGTAGATTGGGAAACGAAACGAAGACACCGCGCGGCTATTTTACCGGCGCGGCGCGTTCCGTGCCCCAGTTGTCATAGATGCGCGAGCGCCGCTGCACCTCGGGCTGGCCGTAGCGGTTGGAGGTGTCGCAGCCCTTTTGCAGGCGCACGATCTCGGCCGCCAGACGCTTCCAGGCGACATTGGCATCCCAGACCTTGTCGCTCGACGGGGTCTCGATTTCCAGCGAGTCGATTGCCTGGCGATAGGCGGTCAGCCGGTGGCGCAGCGCCTGCACGGCCCAGTCGATGTAGCGGCGGTTTTCCCAGACGCGCGCCTGGGCGCCGGCAAGTTCCTCCTGGGTGGAGAGGTCCCGCCGCCCCAGCGCCCGCAACCGCTCCTGATCGGCGGCGTCCACCCGTGCCACCACCCGGCAGAACGGATCGATGAGGGCTGCATCGGCATTGGCGTCGGCGGCAACACGGTCGTAGCGCACCTGACTGGAGGAATAGCGATCGGAGCGCAGATAGGCGTAATAGCGGTCCGGGTCGGCCTGCCCACCGATTTCGGGAATGATGCGGGTGCGGATCAGTTCGGTGCGCGTGCCCTCGATCCAGTCCTTCGACGCGGGTGGGCGGATCAGCGTCCAGGCGCGGTCGCGCAACTCCCGCTCGTCGTCGGTGAGATTGAACTTGGACACCGGCTCGCCGCGCTCGGCCGCGAGTTCGTCACCGGCAAGCGGCATGATCTTGTCGTGCACGACGGAAGGCGCCGCGCGGCCGAAATCACCGGTCGGACGCTGGCAGGCGGCAAGCGCGAGACACACGGCGGCAAGCCCCGCAAAGCGCAGGAGTGCCCGGCGTCGCCCCGCCGAATTGCCGATACTGCCAGTCTTCACCCCGGGGGCCTTTCCCGTCGCGGAACCTGAAAGCATCGACGCGCGCACCCGAGGCCCGCCCCGACACATCCAAGGCCGTCTGCCTTCAGAGCGGGCGGCCAGGCTCCCGATCCGCGCCAAGTTGCGGACCATTCTCTCGTTTGCGCCCGATTCGGGCCGCAAGATCAAGCGTATCACGTTCCATGCGCACGCCTGGAAAGATCACGACCTCGGCTTGATGACCGGGTCGATACGATGCGCAACGACCGCCTGCGCGATCGAAACGACGGGATGAAGTGAAACTCAGCACGGTGCCCATTGCATCCTCCATGAGCCCAGCGGCGCGGCGGGAGGCCGGGCCTGGAACCCTGGCAGGTCACGCGAAACCATCTGCCGTCTTTGAAGTAGGCGCGAGTCACGGTTAACAAGTCGCTAACGGTTTTCTGTCAATTCTATGCAAGCGGGCCGTTCGTGCGCGATGGTCCGGCGTGTGTGTTGAGTCCGGGGCGCGTGTCTGTCCCGTGTAGAGTGACAAGTCCGCCCCGTGTCTAAAACCGACAAGCATCCGTCCAGTTCTCACCTGCCGCAGGGCTCCCGGCCGGCGGCCTACAAGCCGTTGGATGGCGTCGTGGATCTCTCTCTCGATACGCAAACCAAGCGCAAGGAACACCTGCTGCTCGCCGCGAGCGAACTCTATGTCGCAACGCCCTCGCATCCGCGCCAGGAGCAAAGGGTGTTTGAAGAGCTGTTTCGGCAATTGCTGCCCGAAACGCCCGCGGCCCACCGGCTGACCATCGCCCGGTTGCTGGCGCCTTATGGCGACACGCCGATCGATTGCCTCGCGCTCCTGACCTTCGACACCGACGCCAAGGTCGCCGCCGCGGCCCTTGCCACGCCGCTTTCCCTGCCCGAGGCGGNCCTGATCAACCGCGCCGCGCGCGGTCCCGAGATCGTGCGCCGGGCGATCGCGGCCCGGTCTCCGCTCTCGGCCCGCGTCGTCTTTGCGCTGTTCCGCCATGGCGAGGCCGAANCCCTTCGCGGCCTCCTGCAACGCGACGACATCGAGATCGGCGACGACCTGCTCGACGTGCTCGCCGCCCGCCCCGAGGTGCTGGCGCCGCTGGCTTCCAGCCTTGCCCGGCGCAAGGCCCTGCCGTCCGCCATGCTGTTCCGGCTGTTTCTCGATCTGGACACGACCGGGCGGATGGAGGCGATTGCGGCGGCGGAAACCCGCACGCTGTCGGAGCTCGCCCAGAAAGGCGATCCGCGCATTCTGTCGGCGCATTTCAAGCCGGCGGTCCTCAAGTCGCTGGTCGATGCTGCCCTGTCCGGCGGCGTGGCCGTCTTCGCCGCCCATCTCGCCTATACGCTCGACCTGCCCGGCGATGTCGCCGCCCGCATTGTCGATGATCTCGGCGGCGAGGCACTGGTCGTCTGCCTGCGCGCGCTCGGCACCAGCGACACGGAAAGCGGCCGCATCCTGGTGCGCCTGCTGGGTGCCCGCCTGCCCCTTGAAGAGCTGCGCGTGCTGATCCGGCTGCATGACACGATCACCCCGCGCGCCGCGATGATCCTTGCCCAGGGCTGGCGCAAGGCGCCGGCGGAGGAGACGCAGGCACCGGACAGACCCGCCGTGCACGCGCCGCTGCAGGAAGGCGTTGCCCATGCGGAGCGCCGCGCGGTCGGCGCGCCCGCGCAACCGGGCCGGGCCGGATCGCCGCTTCCCCAGCGCACGGTTCGTCGCGACGCCGGCTGAGACCCTCCCCGGACGCCCCCTGATTGAAAGCGGTGCCCCCGCTTTTGCTTCTCCCGGCGGACGGGACGTGCCAAGCTCCCTGCTATCGGCGATGTCATGCGATTTCACGATGCGGGGAGACAGGCGATGGCGGAACACCAGGGCGGATGCCTTTGCGGGGGCATTCGCTACGAAACGCGCGCGATGCCGACCCGCGTAACGGTCTGTCACTGCCGTTTCTGCCAGAAGGCCACAGGCTCGGCCTATATGGTGGAGCCGATCTTCAACCGCGACGATTTCGCCGTCCTGACCGGAGCGCCCGAAACCTTCGACCTGACATCGACGGGATCGGGAAAGACCGTGCACGTCCATTTCTGCGCGGAGTGCGGAACAAAACTCTGGCTCAGCTTCGAACGGTTTGCGGATGCCGTCGGCGTCTACGCCGGAACCTTCGACAATCCGTGCTGGTTCCCGATGGATCCCGCCAGTTCGAAGCACATCTTCCTCGGCGCGGCCCGCGGCGACACGGTCATCCCGCCCGGCGTGCCGACCTACGACGCGCACGCAACCACCCGCGACGGACACCCGCTGCCGGCAACGGTGTTCGAGACCTGCCANCGGATCAAAAAAGCCTAGGCCGCGGCAAGGGACGAGCGGAACCTGACCATACGGCCCGGCCTCTTGCGCTGATTGCATATTATTACATCATGCGCTTTATACGGGAATCATTGTAGTCTCGGCCCGGCTGGCCCTCCACCGAAAGCGTTTCGGCCGGGCGCCGGCCGGACCGCCGGCACGCCTCCATTGGGCGCGCGGCCGCGTGCGGTCGTGGAACCGTCCCGGCGCGCTGCGGGGACGACACCGGAGGGGCGCGACATGACCCGGATCACCCATGGCACTTTCCCGATCGCCAAGCCGCCGCATCTTGAAACGCGGGCCGATGCGACCCCGCCGCTCCTGCCGGCGGCCTGGGAATGCACCGCGCTGCTGCACGCCTACAGTCCGCCGCCGCGCAACGACCCCAAGACCACGCCGTTCTACCAGATGTGCCTCGCCTTCATCGGCTATGTCGCCGGAGAGACCATGTCGATCCGGGTCGTCGGACTCGACTATGGCACCTGGTGGTATGTGATCACTCCCTCCGGCACCAAGGTCTCGACCGACAAGGGGCTGACCTTCACGGATGTCGACATGGGCTGGACCTTGCCGACGCAGAACTGGCTTCCGAGCACCGCGAGCTATTTCCAGACCGGCTATCTCAACTGGATGGAGGCGCAGGAGGTCGACTGGTGGAAACAGCCGGTGGAAAATTCCAATGCCGCGACCTGGACCTGGTTCGACAGCGCGACGTCGCTGCCGTTCCGCATGATGTTCGGCGCGCCGCCGCCGTCGCCGACCATGGGCGATCCGGCGCAGCTCGCCTTCTTCCAGAATTTCTCCTTCACCTACTTCCCGACGTTCGAGGCCACCTCCTCGCCCAATGTCAGCACATGGGTCACCCCCGTCATCGAGGGGTTCCAGCCGGGAAATCCGAACAATCTCAAACTGGTGGTGTGGAACGACTGTTTCTACATGACCACCTTCATGACACCGGTGGATTCCGCGAGCCTGCCGCTGCCGACCGTCGTGCTCTACCAGTGGAAGCCGGATGCCGACTACCGGGTGGTGACCGACCGGGCGCAGGCGACCATCATGTCCTATGAATACAATCCAAACGCCGGCTTCCAGGATCAGGTGGCGCTGCTCTATGGCGTCGCGCCGACGGTCACCACGCCGCCGCCCTGGGCGGGAAACGGCTTCATCTACAACGAGATCTATTTCCTGACCCGGGGGTATCCGACGCCGGTGGTGCTTTCCTGCGACAACATCGGCCTCGGCCAGCAGCCGCCGGACTGGGCCCGGATTCCGGCCGTTGAAGGCACGATCCACGCAACGGTCACCGACAACTCCGCCCTGTCGCCCGGTCAGGCGACCAACATCATCTCGGTGCTCTTCCCGCCGACCAGAGAGTATCCGCAGGGCCGCTATCTCTGGACCTGGTACGCGCTCCTGCCCGGCTCCGACGGAACCAATGCCCGGCCCGTCACCTTCATGGAATCGGCGTCGAATATCGCCGAGGGCGGCACCAGCCTGGCGCTGGCGGACTACTACGACTACGTCGAATCCCCGAGCTGGTTCCCGGCCGAATATTACGCGCTGCCGGAGCTTTGCACGGTTTCCGGCGCAGACGGCAAGGCACCGGACAAACCGACCGGCGCAGTACTCCATCACACCGCGCCTGCCCCCAAGGCGTGATGCCCGAGCCATGGAGACCGGGACGATGACCAACCTCTTCGACACGACCCGGCCCGCCCGCCGGCACTCGCCCGTTGCCCGCCACGCCTGTGCCGGCGCCCTCTTCCTTCTTGCCGGCATCGCCGCCCCCGCCTCCCATGCGCAGGAGGTCGAGGCCTATGCGCTCGATCCCGGTTTCCCGCAGGCGGGAAGCTTCGACTTCCAGAACGTGAGCTGGACGACGCTGTCGCCGGACGGCGAGCGGCTTTTCATGGTGCAGCGGGGCAATCCGGCGGTCTCCGTGTGGAGCCTCGACGGCGCATTGCTCTCCACCTGGACGACGGGCGACCTCGGCGAGCCGCATTCGCTGACCTTCCAGAGCGCCGACGGCACCCATTACGCCTGGATTACCGACATGGCGCCGCCGGTGACGGCGAGCGAGAGCTACGGCCACTGCCTCAAGAAATTCAGCCTCGACGGCGCCTATCTCGGCAGCATCGGCACCTGCGGCGAGACCAGCCAGGGCTCGGGCCTCGACCCGGTGCAATTCGACAAGGTGACCGACATCGCCTTCGACAGCAGCGGACTGATGTGGGTGACCGACGGCGATCTCGACGGTCTGAACAACCGGGTCCTATCCATCGATCCGGCAACCGCCACCGTCCTGAGCCACTGGTCGGCGCCCGACAACCAACCCGGATCCGGCGAGCGGGAGTTCAATCTGCCCCATGCCATCACCGTCGATGCCTGCGACCGGGTCTATGTCGCCGATGCCCTGAACCACCGCGTCCAGATCATTCGCACGGACGGCACCTTCCTGCAGGAGCTCGCCTGTTTCGGCGACCTCGGGGTCTACGGCCTGTCGCTGGCGCGCGCGCCGGGGTCCTCGAGCCTGCAAATATTCGTGACCGCAAGCACCACCACCTTCACCGGCAAGGGCATCGCCTCGGTGTTCGATGTCGACCCGCTCTGCACGGTGGCTCTTCCCGTTCCGTCGGGCTGCGATGCGGCGGCAAGCTGGGAGATCGCACTCCCGCAAGGGTCCAGCGGCGAGGCGCTGCATGCCGCCGAGGCGACGGCCGACGGGGCTGCGCTATTCATCTCGCCGCTCGGCGGCGACCTGCTTCCGCAAAAATGGACCCGCTCGGCGGCGGTTCGCGACTGACGGACCGTCTCGCGCCGGTCGGCCCGACGATTGCGATCCTGCGGTGTGACGTGCGGTCGTTCAGATGTTACATGGATCTGCTATCGCCCCGGCATCGCCCGGGTCGCCGGGCCGCACTGTCTGGGAGATCCCTATGTCGTTCACCTTCAAGGCCGCCCTTTGCGGCGCAGCACTTGCCGCAACCGTTTCGATCAGCCCCGCCGCCTTCGCCGACGTGTCGGGCAAGCTCGTGCTCTACACCTCGCAGCCCAATGCCGACGCGCAGCAGACCGTCGATGCCTTCACCGCCAAATACCCTGAGGTCGAGGTGGAATGGGTGCGCGACGGCACCACCAAGATCATGGCCAAGCTCCGGGCCGAATTCACTGCCGAAAGCCCCCAGCCCGACGTTCTCCTGATCGCCGACATGGTGACGATGGAAGGCCTCAAGCAGGAAGGCCGGCTTATGGCTCATGAAACGGCCGACGTTTCCGCCTACGACCCGGCGCTGATGGATGCGGACAAGAGCTATTTCTCCACCAAGCTGATCACCACCGGTATCGTCTACAACACCAGCGCCGAGATGGTACCGACCTCCTACGCCGACCTCCTGAAGCCGGAGGCCAAGGGCCGCATCGCCATGCCCTCGCCGCTGACCTCGGGCGCGGCCACCATCCATATGGCAGCGATCACCGCGCATCCGGATCTCGGCTGGGCCTATTACGAGGGGCTGGCCGATCAGGGCGCCAATCCGCAGGGCGGCAACGGCGGCACCTACCGGGCGGTCGCCGGCGGCGAGAAGCTCTACGGCTTCGTCGTCGACTTCCTGCCGATCCGCGGCGCCGCCGACGGCGCACCGGTTGCCTTCGTGTTTCCCGAAGAAGGCGTATCGGCCGTGACCGAGCCGGTGGCGATCCTCTCCACCGCGAAGAACCCGGATGCCGCCAAGGCCTTCGTCGACTTCCTGCTGTCGGCCGAGGGCCAGCAGCTTGCCGCCGACCAGGGCTATCTGCCCGCGCATCCCGCCATCACGCCGCCCGCCGGCTTCCCGGCTCGCGACACCATCAAGCTGCTCGACTTCAATCCGGCGAAGGCGCTCGAAAACGACGTCGCCGACAAGATGAAGTTCGAAGAAATCTTCGGCGGGTAACGCTTGCCGAAACTGACAGGACGCATTGGCGGCGGCGAAGGGCTTTCCCTCGCCGCCGTCGTATCTTTGACCACGCTTGTCTGCGGCCTGCCGCTGGCGCTGCTGTTTGCCGTCGGCCTTGCGCCGGAGGGCACGGTGACGCTTGCGCCGCTGGCGGAAACGGCCGGCTCGCGCTCGGTCCAGCGCGCGCTGTGGAACTCGCTGGAAAGCAGTTTCCTCTCCGCCGTGCTGGCGAGCCTTGCCGGCACGGCGCTTGCGCTGGTGATCGGCCTGACCAATGTGCGGGCCAAGGGAGCGCTGGTCTTCCTGGTGCTGATCCCGATGATGATCCCGCCGCATGTGACCGCGATTGCCTGGAGCCAGGCGCTCGGCCCGGCAAGCCCGGTGTTGCAGTGGCTCGGCCTTGCGCCGGCGCCGGGAAGCCCGCATCCGGTCTATACGCCCGGCGGGCTCGTCGCGCTTCTGGCGTTGCAGCACATGCCGATCGTCTTTCTGGTGGTGCGGGCCGCACTCCGCGCCTTTCCGCGCGAATTGAGCGATGCGGCAAGGGTCAGCGGCGCCCGCGGGCTGCGCCGGCTTACGCGCATCACGCTGCCGCTGCTCGCCCCCGCCCTTCTCGCCGGCTTCATGCTCGCCTTCATCAGCGCGCTTGGAAATTTCGGCATCAATGCGCTGATCGGCATCCCGGCGCGTTACACCACCCTGCCGGTGCTGATCTGGCGCCGGCTTGCCGGCTTCGGGCCGGATGTAATCGCCAATGTGGCGCTGATCTCCGTGATCCTGGCGCTGGTGACACTTGTGCTGGTCGTCGCCCAGGGGCTGTTGCAGCGGGGCATGCGCAATGCGCTGGTCGGGCTGCCGCAACAGCCGCTCGCCATCGATCTCGGGCGGATGCGCGGCGCTATCGAAGCCGCGCTCTGGGCCTTCATCGCGCTGGCGCTCGTGTTGCCCGCGACCGCGCTCTTCGCCACCGCGCTGGTCAAGACCTACGGGCTGCCGCTCGCCGCCGACACCTTCACGCTATCGAATTTCGCGGAGATCCTGTTCCGCCAGTCGGTGACCCTGCGCGCCTTCGCCAATTCCACCTTCGCGGCCGCCGTGGCGGCCCTGCTGATCGCCGCGATCTCCGTGCCGCTCGGCTATTTCCTGATCGTGCGGCGCGGGCTTGCGCGCAAGCTGGCGGGCGTTGCCGCGGCCCAGGCCGACGTCGCCTATGCGGTTCCGGGCCTCGTCATGTCGATTGCCTTCATCCTGATGTTCCTGCGCCCGCTGCCCGTCTTCGGCGTCAGCCTCTACGGCACGCTGGCGATCATCCTGATCGCCTATGTCGGCGTGTTTCTCGCCATCGGGCTGAAGTCGGTCACGGCGGCTTACGTCCAGATCGACGACAGCCTCGACGATGCCGCGAGGGTCGCCGGCGCCGGCTTTGCCCGCCGGTTGCTGCGCATCTATGCGCCGCTGGTGGCGCCGGCGGCGGCCTCGGGCGCGATCCTCGTGTTCCTCACCGCCTACAACGAGGTCACCGTCTCCGCCCTCCTGTGGTCGGCCGGCAACGAGACCATCGGCACGACCATCTTCAACTACGAGGATGGCGGCTACACCACGCTTGCCGCCGCGATGGCGAGCGTCACGGTGTTTGCAACGGTGCTGGTGATGCTTGCCGTCAACGGACTGGCGCGGCACGTGCCGCCGGGCACGATCCCCTGGCGCGACTGACAGGAACCGACCGGCGTCAGCCTCACTCCGATGGCAGGACCCAGCCGGAGGCGAGGCTGACCGGAACGGTCTCGCCCGGGGTCAGCCGTTGGCGCACATGCGCGACAAGCGGCGTGGCAACGCCCTCCACCGCAAGGGCCGCATCCCAGAAGCCGCCGCGATAGACAGCCGCCTCCACCCGCGCGGGAACCGCATGCGGTTCGGTGCGGATCTCGACATCCTCGGGACGCAGCACGATGCGCGCCGGTCCCTCGCCGACAGTGCCCGCGCATTCGGCGGCGAAGCGGAACGGCCCGCAGCGCACCTCGGCGCGGCGTGTGCCATTCACGCCCGACACGCCATCCAGCATCCCGTCCCAGATCGCGGCCCGGCCGATGAACCGGGCGACGCGTTCGCTCGCGGGTCTCCGGTAGAGATCCTCCGGCCGGTCGGCCTGCAAAACGCGCCCCTCCCACAGGATCGCGATCCTGTCGGCAAGCGCCATGGCCTCGCGCTGGTCGTGGGTGATGTAGAGCGTGGTCGCCCCGGTCTTGCGGTGAAACTGTGCCAGTTCCTCTTCCATCGTCTGGCGCAGATGCGGGTCGAGATTGGCAAGCGGCTCGTCCATCAGCACCGTGCCGGCCGCCTGGGCAAGGCAGCGCGCCAACGCCACCCGCTGGCGTTGCCCGCCGGACAGGGACGCGGGCTTGCGCTTGGCAAATCCATCGAGCCCCACTGTCTCCAGACTGCGCTCCACCCGGCTCTTGCGGTCGCGCGCCGACAGGCCGGCGCTTTCGACCGGAAAGGCGACGTTGGCTTCCACGCTCATATGCGGCCAAAGCGCATAGGACTGGAACACGACGCCGACGTCGCGGTCCTCCGGCGGCACATGGAAACCCGCACCGGCGACGCGCCGTCCATCGATGTCGATCTCGCCGCTGTCCTGGGTTTCCAGACCGGCGATCAGCCGCAAGAGCGTCGACTTTCCGCAACCGGACGGTCCGAGGATGACGAAGAAGCTGCCGGTCTCGATCTCGAGCGACACGTCGCTGAGCGCCTTATGGGCGCCGAAGCGTTTGGACAGGGAGCGAAGAGAAACGGACATTTGGCCTTTTCAAGCTTGTCGCGGGCCGGTCCACCGGGGCCGGCCGCAAGGAAACACGGCGCGACTATGCCGGTACGACGCGGCACTATGAAAGGGGTTTGTGAAGCCGGGGTGACGCAGCGAGCGCGGACCGCACCGCGCACCGGCCGTCAGCCGTCCGCAAGGTCCCAGAACACGCGGCCCTCGCGATCCTCGATCTCGACGATCCAGACATCCGGGTCCATGCGCCGCTCGGAGGCAAGCCGGCGGTCGAGGTCTTCCTTGGGAGCTGCCGTCAGCAAGGCCTCGAACAGCCGGCCGCCCGGCGTCGTCTCGTCAAAGGCCGATTGCGGTGCCGGGCCGTAGAGATCAAACGTCCCGTCGCGCCGGTCGACGACGATATAGATCGCCCCCGCCTCCAGCGCGCCCTTGGAGGCAACGCTGGCATAGGCGTTTTCCGAAAAGCACCGGCGCAGCAGTGCGGAAACGAAGAAGTCGGATGTCAGGCGCATTGGGAGCTCCGGCGGCACGCCCGTCAGGAGCGCGAATCGCGCCCCAGCATACTCACCTCGCCAGCGGCCGGCCCAGAACGTTTTCCAGTTCCGTCGCGATGCGCTCTGTGATGGCACCGTTGATCGGAAGGCCACGGTCCAGCTCGAAGCGCCGGATCGCATTGGAGGTCTGCTCGCCGGCATAGCCGTCGATCTCGATCGGACCGTAGCCCAGTTCCGCCAGTGCGGACTGGATGCCGACGATCCGCGCGCGCTCCGGCGACAGCGCAGTGGATGGCGCTGCGGAAGGTGTCGCGGAGGAGGCTCCCGGCACGGAGGCCGGCGGCACGGGCGGCAGCGGCGGCGCGTCGGGCCCGTTGACCCCGTCGCCGGTATCGAGCGCGAGTCGGGCCATCAAGGCCTCGTCGACGCGGCCGGTTTCGGCCAGGCCGCGGGCGCGTTGATAGGCGCGCACCCCGCGCTCGGTCGCCGGGCCCTTGAGGCCGTCGAGCGGCCCCTCGTACATGTGGAGGCGGCGCAGTTCGACCTGGATGTCGCGCACCAGCTTCTGCGCCTGCAGCGTCGCCCGGTCGGGAGTGGCGGGCGCAACTTGCGCGGGCGGCGGCGCGCGGTCCCTGGTTGCGACCAGCGGCGCCGGATGACGGCCCGACTGAAACGCCGTCGCATTGGCGATGATCAAAAAGCCGGTCAGCACCATGACCAGCCAGCCGCCGGCGGCGACCGGATTGTCGAGCGCGGCCGCGCCGAGCCCGCCGCCGGAGCTTGAGGCGTCCTGTTCCACCGCCCGGGTCCTGCCCTGCGGTGCCCTGGTCTTGCGCCGTCCCTCGCTCATTCCAGCCCCCGGGTCATGCGATCCGCCTCACCGCCGCGTCCTGCGCAGGGTCGGCCGCGACACGGACGCCGGGAGCGGATGCGGCCACAGGCCCGGTGTCCGCCGGATCCGCCTTCGCCGCCGCCAAAGCCTGACCGACCGGCAGATAGACCGTCACGCAGGTTCCCGCGCCGACGCGGCTTTCAAGCGAGATCCGCCCGCCGTGCAACTCGGCGAGGCCCTTGACCACCGACAGTCCGAGGCCGGCGCCGTCGTGGGCGCGCGCGTTGCCGTCGCTTGCCTGCACGAAAGGCTTCGTCACGCGCGCCAGATCCGGTCCCGCGATGCCAACGCCGGTGTCGCGCACGCCGAAGACCAGTCCCGAGGCTTCCTTGCGGGCAAAGAGCACGATCCGTCCGCCGGAGGGCGTGAACTTCACGGAATTAGCAAGAAGGTTCAACGCGATCTGCCGGCAGGCGCGCGGATCGGCGGTGAATTCGCCGAGATCGAGCGGGATGTCTGACGACAGGCGCAGGCCGGCCTGTTCGGCTTCCGTCGCCATCATCCGCCGGCAGCCGTCCAGACAGTTGCGCATGTCGACGGGTTCGACGGTGATGCGGAACTGGCCCGCCTCGATGCGGGCCATGTTCAGCATGTCATTGACCAGCTGCAGCAGGTGGCTGCCCGACTGGTGGATCAGGCCCGCGTAGTCCTGCACCTTCCGGGTGTCGGCGGCTGCCTGCGGCAGCTTGCGCATCAGGTCGGAGAAGCCGAGAATCGCGTTGAGCGGCGTGCGCAGCTCGTGGCTGACGGTGGCCAGGAACCGCGAGCGCGCCTCCTGCGCCGCGTCTGCCGCTTCGCGGGCCGCATCGCGGTCGGCTTCCATCTCGCGGCGCGTGTCGATGTCGCGGATCACCGAGACGACGCGCCCGCTTTCGGCATCGTTCATCACCTCGAAGTCGATCCAGCCGAAATCGGAGACGCCGGTTTCGCCCGGGCGATTGCCGCCCCGACGCAGCCGCAGCTCGAGCCGGCGCGTGGCGCCGTCGGCGGCCGTGTCGGAAACCGCCTTCAGATAGGCCGGCCGGTCGCCGACATGCAGGCGCTGGAAGAAGCCGTCCCCGGCGAATTCCGCCGGCGCGAGGCCGAACAGGCCGCGCACCGTGGGTGAAATGCTTGCAATCCGCCCGCCGCTCTCGTGAACGGCGACCGCATCGCGGGCGTGGAGCGCGAGCAGCCGGTGGCGTCCCGCCTCGCCCCGCGCCTGCCCCTCGGCGGCGCGCAGGTCCGCGACGAAGGCAAGTGCGAGAAGGCTTGCAAGCATCAGGGCCATCGCGGTCGCGACGGCACCAATGGGCAGCAGGCCGAAAAGCGGTTCCGGCGCAGCAGGCAACAGGGCGGCGGCATCGGCGCCCGCGAGGGCTGCGACCAGCACAAGGCAGACGAGAAGCATCAGGGCGACCGGGCCGCGCCGGCGGGTGAGCGCGGCTTCGAGCGGGGCCAGCACCAGAAAGGGCAGCGCGGGCGAGGCAAGGCCGCCGCTCAGCGCGGCCAGTCCGGCGACGAAGCCGGCGGATGTGACGGCGGAGCCGAGCTGCCCGCGGGCGAGCGCGCCGCTGCGCGAGACATACATCGCCAGCGGCAGCTGCGTCAGGGCCCAGGCGAAGACCAGAATGGCGGTGAGCGACAGCGGTCCGTGCAAGGCAAGCAGCATCGGCAGCACGGCAAGCGCCAGCGCGCCGCATGCCAAATGCGCGCCGATGAAGGCCCGGTGTCTGGAGAGGCCGGCGGCATCACGCGCCGCCGCCGGGTGGACCAACTGGTCGACGAGCGAAAGCCCGCGCCGAAGCCGATCCCGATACTCTGGCATCATATTCCTGGTCCCGGCACGCCTGCCGTTTGTTCGCCAATCTTGTCTGCAATGGTCACAGGAACGGCTTAAGGAACCGTGAAACCATCGCTTTTCGGATTTGCACCCGGCGCGGCGGCCGGCTCGTCAATTTCGCTAAAATTTGATGCAAATTTTGCGAAAACTCGTCTCGAATTTGATGAAAATGCAGGTTTGAGCCGCAACCGCTTTTTTGAACGTGACTGCTAATGTGCGGGCATAACGGTTCGCGACGACCCGTCTGCGGCGATCGGAACCGACCTTGAACAGGACGACTGAACGAAGGGCGGCAAACATGTTCTTCTTGCTGAGATGCGCATTCTGGATCGGTCTGGTGCTGCTGCTCCTGCCGATCGACACAGGCCCGGACGAAAGCTCGACCGCCGGAATATCCCCGGTGAAGGCCTTCTTCGCGGCGCAATCGACCATCAGCGACCTTTCCGGCTTTTGCGACCGCAATCCGGAGACCTGCGCGACCGGCGGGCAGGCCATCGCCCGGATCGGCGAAAAGGCCAAGGTCAGCGCCAAGATCCTGATCGACTATATGGACGAGGACGGCACGCTGGTGACCGGCGCTACCGGAACGCTTTCGGCGGCCGATCTGGAACCGGCATGGGCGCTTGACCTGCCCTCCGCCGCGACGCGGTCGCAGGCTCCGGCGGCCGTGGCCCCGCCTGCAGCCGAGACCGTCGACCTCTCGCCGAACGCTGCCTTGCCGCTCCCGCGGCCCCGCCCCGGAGCCTGATCAGCGCAACCGCAAGATTTTTCACAAATACTCCCGGCGCGCTCCACGAACAGACGTTTGCGCCAACACTTGGCGGGTCTTTCCGCCAGCCGCAGGCGAATTGCTGCCCTTTTCGCCTGCGGCCTTTTCTTTTTCCCCGGATCCACAAGGCCACGGCCCGGCCGAAAACCCCGCCTTTGGGCGCTCGATCCGGCGCACCGGTGCCGAGCAACGGTTTTCTTGGACAGGGATGCGGACTATATACGGGTGCGAGTTCTCCCCCGACCCGACAGGCGCCATGATCCCTCCGCTTTCAGAAATCCTCGACAACTTCGAATTCCTCGACGAGTGGGACGACCGCTACCGCTATGTCATCGAGCTCGGCCGCACGCTTCCCGACTTTCCCGAAGCGGAACGCACCGATGCCAACAAGGTGCGCGGCTGCGTTTCGCAGGTCTGGTTGTCGAAGACCGCGACGCAGGATCCCGACGGGACCACCCGGCTGAGCTATGACGGCGACAGCGACGCCCATATCGTCAAGGGCCTCGTCGCCATCGTGCTGTCCGCCTACAACGGCAAGAGTGCCGCCGAGATCGTGGACACCGACATCGACGGCGTCTTCGGCCGGATCGGCCTGAAGGAACACCTCACGCCCCAGCGCGCCAACGGGTTGAAATCCATGGTGGAACAAATCCGCCACGACGCGCGCGCGGTCCTCGCCGAGGCCTGAAGCAAGATCGGTCCCGGAGCAAGGGCCCCGGGCGCGATGCGTCAGTGCCGCCCGTCTTCCGGCGGCATCAGCCCGTAGTGGCGGGCAAGCCGCGCCAGCCCCATCATCAACACCACCTTGGCGGAGCGCGGCGGCCAGCGGCGGACCTTCTCCACGTCGCCGAGCCCTTTCAGCTCGCAGCAGACGTCGACCAAGACCGGCGCCAGTTCCGGCCCGACCGCTGCAAGCGCGCGCTCCACCCGCAGGCGGGCGGCCACCGCCGCATCGGACAGATCGGCAATGCCGGAGGCCGCCGACCGCCGCGCACCGGAGGCGCCAAGCCCGTCCCAGCTTTGCGTGGCAAGCCCCGGAACGATCCGCCCGAAGGTGACATCGGCCCGCAGCCGCTCGCCGGCCTCGAACCGGGCCGCATCGATCAGCGCGGCGCCATCCGGCCCCTTGCGGTTGCGCAGCCAGGCAAGCGGGCTTTCCCCGTGATCGACCGCAAGAAGCGCGACCGAGCCGTCCGGCCCCGGCTGGCGCCTTGTGCCGCGATGCTGGTGCTGGCCGCGAAACCCGTCGTCGCCGCAAGAGATCCGGCGCAGCCGCGCCTGCCCCGCCTGCGACAGGCGCAGCGCGCGGCTGTCCCTGTCGCAGCGCTCGACCAGATCCCGTGCCCGCGCCGCCCGCAAGAGGGCGGCCGACACGACAACGCCCTGAGCCTGAGTCTGGGCTTGGGCCTCAGCCTCGGCCTCGGCGCTGCGTCCGGTGCCGGACGCCGGAACCAGCCGCAACAGCTCCGAGCCGTCATCGTCCGCGGCATCCGCCTTGCCGGCGGGCCGGACCCGCCAGGCCTCGGCCCGGCCCAGCCGGGTCAGCAGCCGGTCGATCCCCCGCTCCGTCGGAGCGCCCGCCGGTGACGGGGCGCGCAGGGAAACGCCCGCCATCACCCCTGCCCCCGCGGCGACCGGCGAAGCGGTGCGACCGCGCCCTGGATTGCGCGTTCGATCGCGTCCAGACACTCCTCGAAGGCCGGATCGTCGCGCCGGTCCTCGACCACCCGACAGGCATGCGCCACGGTCGTCCTGTCGCGCGCAAACCGCCTTGCGACCGCCGTCAGGGTCTGGCGCAGCACCACATGATGCATGTACATCGCGACCTGCCGGGCGAGCGCCACATGCGCCAGTCCCCGGCTGCGGCCGGCGATCTCCCTTGGCGATACCCCGAAGGCGGACATCACGCAGGCGAGGACGATCAACTCCGCGCCCTGGGGGTTTTCCGCAAGCTGTGGGGCATCGCTGTCGACGGCCATCCCGGGGCGCGGCCAGCGGTTTGCCGCCTCGCCCCCCTCGCCGGCATGCCACCCAACGCCAGGCGCAATGGCAGACCGGCTCGCTGTTTCCCTCTGGTTGACCTGCATGTTTCAACTCCCGACATCAATCATAGGTTTATATTCCTATATCAATACGGGAGAAATACACGCACGGGGATAAATCGTCCGCCTCCTGTGCCCTGTCGGCATGGGCGCAGCGACTTTCCTCCCGCAGCCCGGGCCGGCCTCATACTCGGGCTTTCCCCAAGGCGCGGCTGCGGGGCAACCGCAGGCGTGACCGGTGCAGACGGAGGGACGCGGGATGATCCCGGAACACCGACAGGACGGGCATGCGCCCTGCCCGATGGCAGGTCACGGCGCGTTCGTGCCGCGTCCGACCATGCCCGCTGATGCCTGCCCGCCGGCCTGCACGGAGCTCTACCGGCGGCTATGCGAACGGCTGGCGGTTCCCTCGCGAACTCCGCCAAGAGACAGCCCGGAAGGGTGCGAGACCGGCGCCGAGCTCCTGAAGACCCAGGCGCAATGGCTCAAGCGCGCGATCGCCCATGAGCGAGAGCGCGGACGCGCCGGATCCTGGCTTCACGACCGGCACCGGCTGATAGCATTGCGACAACTGCGCGCCATGGCGCTGTGTCTGGCCCGGGGCAGCCCGCACAAGAGGGAGGCCCGAACGACACCCCCGAACGCAAACGACCGCCGCGAGATCTCGCGGCGGTCGTGAGGGTCCGGCAGAGCCGGACAAAGGAAGTTGGACGCGCTTACTTGGTGCGCTTGCGCTGCTGGCCGAGGCCCATCTTCTTGGCGAGTTCCGAACGGGCGGCCGCATAGTTCGGCGCAACCATCGGATAGTCGCTCGCAAGGCCCCACTTCTCGCGGTATTCCTCGGGAGACATGTCGTAATGCGTGCGCAGGTGACGCTTCAGCGACTTGAACTTCTTGCCGTCTTCCAGGCAGATGATGTAGTCCGGCGTCACGGACTTCTTCACCGCGATGGCGGGCTTCAGCGGCTCCGGCTCCGGCTCGACAGCAGCCGTGCTGGTGCGGTGCAGCGCGTTGTAAACCTCGTTGATCAGCCCCGCGAGGTCAGTCGCGGCAACCGTGTTGTTTGCCACATAAGCCGAGACGATATCGGCGGTCAGATCGATGAGATTGTCGTCGGCGACCATTTCAGTCATTTTCCACCCACTAGTTATGTCGGAACACATTGGAAATAGATCGGCAGAATAGCCTTTTCATAGTGATCAACGTACTGTCGCGATATTGCGACTTAACCCCGACCGACTTCGATTCTGCCGTCGTAAAAGCATGAAATCCGTATATATCGCGAAAAATGAGATCACAAGAAAAAACTTGGAAGAATCTACGGTCCGATCCTGCTTCTTCGCAGGAACTCGTGACTAAACGCTAGATTTCGTATCCCGGAAAAGAAGCAGACAACGAATATTCAGGCTGAAAACCGTGCCGCGACGCATCCAGTTGACGTCACGGCACCGGCTTCATTCGTTTCCTTTGCCCATCTCGTCGATCTTGGTATCCGCACACGGCCGGTAACCGGCTTCATAGGCGGCCTTGGCCAGAAGATGCGCGGCGACCGGGGCCGTCAGCAGGAAAAACACCACGCCCGCAAAGGCACGGGTGATCACGTCGATCTGATGGGCATGCACGGCGAGCGCGACCAGCATCAGGCCCGACCCGAGCGTGCCGGCCTTGGAACCGGCATGCATGCGCATATAGACGTCCTTGAGGCGCAACAGGCCGATCGACGCGATCAGGGCGAAGATGGAGCCGGTCACCAGCACGATGCCGACGATGATTTCATAAACCGGGTTCATCGGCCTGCCTCTCGATCCGCAATGCTTCGTTTCACTTCCTCGACGATGGTCGCATCCTTGGCCAGCCCGCGGTTGAGAACGAAACGGGCAAAGGCGACCGTGGCAAGGAAGCCGACAAGACCAAGCGCAATGGCGATGTCGACATAAAGGTAATAGTCCGTCTGGATGCCAATGGCCGCGATGAAGCCGATGCCGAGGGCGACCAGCATGTCCAGCGCCACCACCCTGTCCGGAAGGGTCGGCCCCTTGATGATCCGCACCACGGTAAGAAAGAAGGCGACCGTCAGGAGGGCCAGCGAGATGTTCACGCAGACATCCAGAAACTCGCCCGCGAATTGCTCCAGTCCGCTCATCGGAACGCCTCCAGGATCTTGCGTTCGAACCCGTTCTTGATGTCGTCGATGGTCGCCTGCGGATCGGGAACGTCGATGCAATGGACGAAAAGCGTCTTGCGGTCGTCCGAGACGTCCACGGACAGCGTCCCCGGCGTCAGGGTGATCAGATTGGCCAGCATGGTGATCTCAAAATCCCGGTCCACGGTCAGCGGATAGGCGATGATGCCGGGCTGAAGCACGATCTTCGGACGCAGCACGATCCCCGCCACGCGCAGCGCCGACAGGACCAGCTCATAGAGAAACAGCAGCGCCAGGCTGACGATCTGCCAGGTGCGCGTGAGATAGCCGCGGGTTCCGACCTGTTCGCGGATGATGTAGAGCGCGCCCGCGCCCAGCACGAAGCCGAAGAACAGATTGACCTCGGCGAAGCTCCCCGTCACCGCGCCCCAGGCGAGCGCGAGAAGGATGTTGATCAGGAACAAGCTGGTCATCGCGCGACCCCCCCAAAGACCGACCGGAGATAGCCCATCGGCTCGCTCAGGGTCGACGCGCCGCGACCCGACACCTGCATCATGAACTCAGGCTGCACGCCGAGCAGCACGACAAGCCCCAGAAGCACGCCGATCGGCAGCCAGACGTTCGCGCCCACGGCCTCCGGCGCCGGAACGGCGAAGGCGACAAGCTGGCCGTCGGCCGTGCCTTCCGGACCGCCCCGCCAGAAGGCGTAGATCCACACGCGGCCGACCGCGATGGTGGTCAGCAGGCCGGTGACGAGGATGGCGCCGGCGATCCAGCCGTGGCCGCCGACAAGGGCGGCATCGACCAGAATGACCTTGGGCCAGAATCCGGAGAACGGCGGCAGTCCGGCAACCGCGAAGGCGAGCATCAGGAACACCGCGGCAAAGGCCGGACTGGCGCGGTAGAGCCCGCCCAGCTCGCGCAGCGAATAGGACCCGCCGAGCGCCCGCATCATGCCGGCCGCCATATAGAGCGCGGTCATCACCAGGATCGAATGCACCGCATAGAAGATCGCCCCGGCGAGCGCCGGCGTGGTGCCGATGGCGAGGCCGGCGAGCATCGAGCCGATGCCGGAGATCACCAGATAGCCGAGCAGCCGACGCACGTCGGTCTGGGCGAGAGCGCCGAGCACGCCGGTCAGCATGGTGACGATCGCGACCAGCGCGATGATATCGGCGAGCGCGATCCGCGCCTCGGGCAGAAGCAGCGCGAAGATGCGCAGCAGCGCATAGACGCCGACCTTGGTCAGCAGACCAGCGAAGACGGCGGCGATGACGATGCGCGGCGTATGATAGGAGGCCGGCAGCCAGAAGTTCACCGGGAAGGCGGCGGCCTTCATGGCGAAGGCGAGGAAGTAGAGCACCGCCACGGTCATCAGCGGACCGTCAGAGCCGGCGCCGCGCGCCTTGATCGCGATATCGGCCATGTTGAGCGTGCCGAGAATGCCGTAGAGCAGGCCGGTGGCGATCAGGAAAAGCGTCGTCGCGATGATGTTGAGCAGCGCGTATTTGACCGCGCCGTCCAGCTGCGCCCGCTCGTTGCCAAGCACCAGGAGGCCGAAGGACGAGATCAGCAGCACCTCGAACCAGACGTAGAGGTTGAAGATGTCCCCGGTCAGGAAGGCACCGCAGACACCGGTCATCAGCAGGAGCAGAAAGGGATAAAACCCGTAGCGCCGGCCGGAATTGTCGACGTCGGTCATGCCGTAGACGGCGGCGCAGAGCGCCACGATGGACGACGTCAGCGCCAGGGTCGCGCCCAGCGCATCGACCGTGAAGGCGATGCCGAAGGGCGGCAGCCAGCCGCCGGCGACCATGGTCACCACGCCCTTGTCCAGCACATGCGCCAGAAGCCCGGCACAGGAAAGGACCAGCAACGTCAGGAAGATGATCGCGACCTTGGGCTGGGCGGCCGTGTTCTTGCGCGTCATCAGGCAGAGCGCGCCGCCCAGGATGGTGATGATCAGCGGCGCGACCAGCAGCCAGTCGGCCGGCAAGACCGGCTCCAGGCGCATTGCCTGCGACAGGTCCACGGCGGAATCGGTAGCGGCCATCTTCAGTACCCTTGCGGCGGAGACGCTTCGCCCGTCGGCTCGGCCACCCGCATCTCATTGGTGTCGTCGGTGCCCAGTTCCTGATAGGCGCGGAACGCCAGCACCAGAAGGAAGGCGAAGAACGAGAAGGAAATCACGATCGCGGTCAGGATCAGCGCCTGTGGCAGCGGATTGGCGATCGGGCCGGGCGGCACCTGGAAGGCCTCCGGAATCACCGGTGGCACCTCCCGCATAAGCCGTCCCGAGGTGAAGATCAGAAGGTTCACCGAATTGCCCAGGATGGCGATGCCGAGCAGGATGCGCACCAGCTGGCGCGACATCAGCAGATAGGTGGCAACCGCGAAGAACAGGCCGATCAAGATCGAAAGGGCGGCTTCCATCAGTCACTCTCCCTTTCTTCGAGCGCCAGCGCGATGGAGCTGATCGAGCCCACCACGACGAGATAGACCCCGATGTCGAAGAACAGCGGCGTCGACAGCGGGATCTCGACGCCAAAGGCATGCACATACCACCACTGGCTGGTCATGAAAGGCTGCTTCAGGAACAGAGACGGCAGGCCGGACAGGCCCGCAATGAACAGGCCCCAGGCCGAGATCGTCATCGGATGCAGGGTGATCGCGCGGCGCACGGCGGCAACACCGCAGGCGATGCCGTAGATGGCGAAGGCGGAGGCGGCGATCAGTCCGCCGATGAAGCCGCCGCCCGGTTCATTGTGCCCGCGCAGCAGCACGAAGATGGAAAACAGCACCATCAGCGCGGCCAGATAGGGCGCAATGGTGCGGAAGATGATCGTTCTCATACCTGCACCTCCTCACGCTTGGACAGCGCCTCGTCGCCGGACGCCTTGTCGAGCGCCCCCTCCGCCGCGCGTTTCGGGCGCACCCGGATCAGCGCCAGCACGCAGAGGCCGGTGATCATCACCACCGCGATCTCGCCGAAGGTGTCAAAGCCGCGGAAGTCGACCAGGATCACGTTCACGATGTTGCGGCCATGGGCGATGGTGCGGCTGTAGGCCTCGAAGAAGTCCGACAGCGAGCGGTCGAAAGTGAGCTGGGTCACCCGGATCAGCAGCATGGCGAAGCCGACGCCGAGCGCCGTCGCGATCAGGCCGTGGACCACGCGGTAGCCCTTCGGCCGATGGTCGCGCGGCTGCAGGTTGAGCCGTGTCATCACCAGCGCCAGGATCACCACCGAGAGGGTTTCCACCATGAACTGGGTGAAGGAGAGATCCGGCGCGCCGAACAGCATGAAGATCAGCGCCACCGCGAAGCCCTGGATGCCGAGCGAGACAATGGCCGTCAGCCGGGTGCGGGCGGTGAGCACCGCGATCAGACCGACGGCGGCAATCACCAGCACGCCCCATTCGTAGAAGCGGAAGTCCGGCATCTCCAGCGCGGCCGGGTAGCTGTTGGTCAGGAGCGGCGGGGCCAGCAGCGCGATCGCCGCGACCAGGAAGGTCAGCGTCATGTAAATGTCCATCCGCCCGCTCTGCAGGCGGTGGGTGACGGCAGCGGAAAAGCGCACCAGACCGGCGATCGCCTGGTCGAAGCCCTTGTCCGGACCCCAGCCGATGGCCGCAAGCGTGCCGGCCATCGCCGCGCGCAGGGCATCGAGCTTCAGGTAAAGCACGATGCCGAGCAGCACCGTCAGCCCCGACAGGATCAGCGGCGCGCCGACATAGCCCGGCACCAGATGCACGTCGACCGTGCTCTGCACCCCGGTGATGGAGGTGATCACCGGCTGGATCAGATACACGCCGGTGGAATGGGCCAGAAGCGCGGTGGCCAGACCCGTCAGCGACAGGGCGACGGGACCGGCGAAGAGCAGCAGCGGGCCTTCATGGGCGTGTTTCGGCGTCTCGACCTTGGCGCCGAGGAAGGGCTTCAGCGCGACGGCAGCGGCGATCACCAGCATGAGCGCGTTGCCGATCACGGCGGTCGCCGTCAGCGCGTAGTAGATGCCGCCGTCACCCCAGATCCCGGCATAGAGATATTCCTTGGCGATAAAGCCGACGAAGGGCGGCAGGCCCGACATCGACAGCGCGGCGAGACAGGCGGCGACAAAGGTCACCGGCATGGCGCCGCGCAACCCGCCGAGCCTGGTCACGTCGCGGGTGCCGGCCTCGTGATCGATGGTGCCGGCGACCATGAAGAGCGCGCCCTTGAACAGCGAATGCGCCAGGAGGTAGAGCGCCGCGCCCTCAATCGCCTTTTCCCAGCTGGTGCCGGTCAGCATCACCAGCAGGCCGAGCGAGGCGACCGTCGTATAGGCGAGCATCAGCTTGAGGTCGGTCTGGCGTACCGCCAGCAGCGTGCCGACGATCAGCGTCGCGCCGCCGAAAACGGGGAGGATCGTCGTCCACAGCGCCGTGTCGCCGAGCACCGGATGCATGCGCATCAGGAGATAGACGCCGGCCTTCACCATGGTGGCGGAATGCAGGAAGGCGGAGACCGGCGTCGGCGCTTCCATGGCGTTCGGCAGCCAGAAGTGGAACGGAAACTGCGCCGACTTGGTGAAGGCGCCGCCAAGCACCAGCAGCAGGATCAGCGGATAGAGCGCATGCTCGCGCAGCACGTCGCCGCCGGCGAGCACCTGCGACATGGAGGCTTCGCCCGTCACGCTCATGATCACCAGGAAGCCGGCCAGCAGCGACAGGCCGCCGCCGCCGGTGATCACCAGCGCCTGGATCGCGGCGCGGCGCGAGGCCGCGCGCAGGTGGTCGAAGCCGATCAGCAGGAAGGAGGTGATCGAGGTCAGTTCCCAGAACACGAAGAGCGTCAGCAGGTCGTTGCCGAGCACCAGACCCAGCATGGCCCCCATGAACAGGAACAGGAACGAGAAGAACCGCCCCTGATGGGCGTGGCCCTTCAGGTATCCGCCGGCATAGAGAATGATGAAGGTGCCGATGCCGGAGATCAGCAACGCGAACATCGTCGACAGGCCGTCGATGAAGAAGGAGAAGCTCACGCCATAGGCGGGCGCCCATGCAATACCCGGGGTGAAGCTCTCGCCGCCGGCGACCTGGGGCACAAGCCCTGCGAAAAACACGAAAACCGCAGCCGGCACGAGAGCCAGCGGCCAGGCGGCGTTGTGGCCCATTGCCCGCGTCAGCGCCGGAGCGACAATCGCGGCGGCAAACGGCGCCAGTACGGCGAAGAAGGTCGCCTCGGGTCCGAACAGCGGCATGGGCCTCCCCAGGAAGATGTTCCGGCCAGACACGCCGGTGATGAATACGAATCGACGTTTTCTAGCGAGTGTTCGTTAAGATTTGCTCCACATACATGCAGGTCCAAACCGGGGGCAAGCGTTTTAGGCGACCAGTCGAAAGCTTTCGTCATTCGACCGCGAAGGCATTGTCGCCTGGCCGATCCGGTCCTATTTGAGAGTGTCGCCGAGAAAACGCGAAGCGGGACCTTTTCCATGACCGATACATCCGTGCGCCCCAAGGTTCGAAAGTCCGATGCCGAGTGGCAGGCGGAGCTGACCCCGGAGCAGTTTCACGTGCTCAGGCGCGCGGGCACGGAACGCCCCTTCACCGGTCCTTATTGGGACACCTTCCGGGGCGGACTCTATTCCTGCGCGGGCTGCGGCACGCCGCTGTTTCGCTCCGATACCAAGTTCGACGCCGGCTGCGGCTGGCCGAGTTTCTTCGAGACGCTCACCCCCGACGCGGTCACCGAGATCGAGGACCGCTCACACGGAATGCTGCGTACGGAAATCCGCTGCGGCACCTGCGACGGCCACCTCGGCCACGTCTTCCCCGACGGCCCCCCGCCAACCGGCCTGCGCTACTGCATGAACGGCACGGCGATGACGTTTGAGGAAGAATAGAGCGCCGCGACCGCGAGCCGGGTGATCTAGCCGGCCGGCCCCCGCAACTGCTGAGGTTGCCGATGGCGCCTTGGTCGCGCTGCGGATGACAGCGGCGCGGGCGTCGGAGTTGCTTGCGGCTGCAGACAGACGACTGTCCCGGCACGTTGCTAAGCTGTTGCGCGACCGCAATATTTTGATCTACTTCTGAACCCCTTTGGGGTCGGGGGGGGGGAAAATTTTGGTTCAGGCAATTTTTCATCACAAGACCGAAAGCGTCTATAACGACGTTATCGGACAACAATATCATTTCCCAAAACGGTACCTTTCCCGTATCGAAAAAACCATAGACGACTGGATTATCTACTACGGTGCGATCCCGGGGAAGAAGTCGCGTTACTACTCCGGCATCGCTAGAGTCCGATCAGTCCGCCCGGATCCGGCAAAACCGGGACACCATTATGCCTACCTGAGCGACTATCTCGATTTCGACCGACTCGTCGAGTACGCTGAAAATGGTGGCTATGAACGCAAGCTCTTCCAGGCGGATGGAACAATTAACGGCGGGACCGCACAGAATGCTGTTCGCTTGCTCGAGTTATCAGAGTTTTACGCCATCGTCATGGCCGGCCTGTCGGCGCCTGAAGAATGGCCTGCACGCGAGGATGCTTCAGAGTACGACGAAGCCAGACTGGAGCTAGACGACACCGCGCAAGAGCCCTTCTGGGGCCAAGAAGAAGAACGCCGGATCGTTTCCCAACTTCTCAATCGCCCCTTTCGAAAGGCCAAATTCCGACAGAACATCCGCACAATCTATGACCGAACGTGCGCTTTTACGGGGCTACGGCTCATCAACGGTCGCGGACGCCCCGAAGTCGAGGCGGCGCATATCATTCCCGTGGAAAAGGATGGCAGCGATTCCGTTCGAAACGGTATCGCCTTGTCGGGCACGGTCCATTGGATGTTCGATCGCGGACTTCTGTCGCTGACAGATGACTTCAGCATCTTAGCGTCCCGACACCTGAACTACGATGTGTCGCATCTTTTGCACAAGGACATGAAAGCACGCGTACCGAGCGCGGAGCGCTTGCGTCCACATCCGCACTGTCTTGCCTGGCATCGCGAGAATGTTTTCAAACAGTAGCAAGTTTGGATCTCGTGGACGGGTTGTCCCTAACGAGAGAGCCGCTTCGGCACAATTGCGACCGCGGCGCGAGACCGCGATCGCCATTCACACAGCTCCGCCCTTACCGCGTGCAGCCGTTCACGTCGGCGGCGCAGTAGAAGCCGTCGGTGGAATTGCCGCAGCAGTAGAGGAAACCCGGAGAATCGCAGCGGTATTGCGACGAGCCGCACCGTCCGGCGACCTGCATGGGTGCCGCGTCCGGCGCGACCGGGGTTGCCGGGATCACGCCCGCCAGAGGTGCGGAATAGGACGCGCGCACGGTCGTTGCCGGCCTGTCGAGACTGGCGAGAACGAGACCCGCTTTCGAAGGACCGGACGACAGGGCGCCGGAAGCCGCGCATCCCTCGAAGGAGCGGACACCGGACCCGAGGGACTCCGCAGTGGCCGGCGGGGCGACAAGGCCGAAGGACACCGTGCCCGCGACCAGAGCAAACAACAGCGTTTTCATGGGGCATCTCCCGTGATCTGGGTTGTTGTGGTTCTTGCCCCTCCTCTGATCCCGATTATATCACATTCCGTTAGGGAACTCGCGATTTTTCGCAAGCACGCCCGGATCGCCGACGGGTGGCCGGGGGCGACGGGACCGACACCGACGCGCCCTGCTGACACCGTCCTGTCAGCAGGCCGTGCCTGCGCCGTCGCAACAGCGGTGCGGAGGGGTTTCCGTCGACCGCCTTTCGGACCATATTGCGGCCATGGCCAAGCGACCCTCCCCCACCCGCAAGGCGCCGTCCCGCGCGGACGACGCATCGATCCAAGACGACCCGACCGCAGTCGACGGCTTCGGCGAAGCCGCGCAGGCGCCCTTCGAAGGCGCGCCGCTGACCGGCGGCGTCGCCGACTGGGCGCGGCAGCTGTCCGAGGACGACGGCGCGCCGCCCCCTGACGCCGACACGGCGGCGACGCCCGCGAAGAAACCCGCCAAGGCGAAGCGCGGAAAAGATGCGAAGGCGGAAAAGCCGGCGCGATCGGCGCGCGGCACCTCGATGGGTGCCTCCAACGATCCGCGCGAGCGCGCCGCCGGCGGACTGAACCCGGTCGCCGGCCTCGACATGAGCCTAGAGGACGCGGAGGCGCTGCTCGCCAGGCAGGTGGCGGAGACCAAGAAGCGCAACAAGGGCAAGGGCAAGGCCGCCAAGCCGGTGATGTCCGACGGCACCACCGGCCATACCGCCACCGTGGAGGCGCTGTCGGCGCTGATCGAAAGCGGCAATCCGCTGCACAAGAACGGCGAGGCCTGGGTCCCGCACCGCCCGGCCCGGCCGGAGAAATCCGAAGGCGGCGTGCCGATCAAGCTCGTCTCGGAATATGAACCGAAGGGCGACCAGCCGACCGCCATCGCCGATCTGGTGGAGGGGCTGGAGAACAATGACGACACCCAGGTGCTGCTCGGCGTCACCGGCTCGGGCAAGACCTACACGATGGCCCAGGTGATCGCCCGCACCCAGCGCCCGGCGCTGATCCTGGCGCCGAACAAGACGCTGGCGGCGCAGCTCTACGGCGAGTTCAAGTCGTTCTTCCCAGACAATGCGGTGGAGTATTTCGTCTCCTATTACGACTATTACCAGCCCGAGGCCTATGTGCCGCGCACCGACACCTACATCGAGAAGGAAAGCTCGGTGAACGAGCAGATCGACCGGATGCGCCACTCGGCCACCCGCGCGCTGCTGGAGCGCGACGACGTGATCATCGTCGCCTCCGTGTCCTGCATCTACGGTATCGGCTCGGTGGAAACCTATACGGCGATGACCTTCGCCATCGAGGTGGGCGAGCGTATCGACCAGCGCCAGCTGCTCGCCGACCTGGTGGCGCTGCAGTACAAGCGCAACGACGCCGCCTTCCAGCGCGGCACCTTTCGCGTGCGCGGCGACACGGTGGAAATCTTCCCCGCCCACTATGAGGACCGGGCCTGGCGCATTTCGCTGTTCGGCGACGAGATCGAGCAGATCACAGAGTTCGATCCGCTGACGGGCCAAAAGTCCGCCGACATGAAGTCGGTGAAGATCTACGCCAACTCGCACTATGTGACGCCGAAGCCGACGCTGAACCAGGCGACGAAATCGATCAAGGCGGAGCTGAAGCAGCGGCTGGAAGAGCTGAACGCCCACGGACGGCTGCTGGAGGCGCAGCGGCTGGAGCAGCGCACGCTGTTCGACCTGGAGATGATGGAGGCAACCGGCTCCTGCGCCGGCATCGAGAACTATTCGCGCTATCTCACCGGCCGCGCGCCCGGCGAGCCGCCGCCCACCCTGTTCGAATATCTGCCCGACAACGCCATCGTCTTCGCCGACGAGAGCCATGTCACGATTCCGCAGATCGGCGGCATGTACCGGGGCGACTTCCGCCGCAAGGCGACGCTGGCGGAATACGGCTTCCGCCTGCCGTCTTGCATGGACAACCGCCCGCTGCGCTTCGAGGAATGGAACGCGATGCGGCCGCAGACGGTCTGCGTCTCTGCGACGCCCGGCTCCTGGGAGATGGAACAGGCCGGCGGCGTCTTCGCAGAACAGGTGATCCGCCCGACCGGCCTGGTCGATCCGCAGATCGACATCCGACCCGCCTCCTCCCAGGTCGACGACCTGCTCGGCGAGGTGCGCGAGGTGGCGGCAAAGGGCATGCGCACGCTGGTCACCGTGCTGACCAAGCGCATGGCCGAGGATCTCACCGAGTATCTGCACGAAAACGGCGTGCGCGTGCGCTACATGCACTCCGACATCGACACGCTGGAGCGCATCGAGATCATTCGCGACCTCAGGCTCGGCGCCTTCGACGTGCTGGTCGGCATCAACCTTTTGCGCGAAGGGCTCGACATTCCCGAGTGCTCGCTGGTGGCGATCCTCGACGCCGACAAGGAAGGCTTCCTGCGTTCGGAAACCTCCCTGATCCAGACCATCGGCCGCGCGGCGCGCAACGTCGACGGCCGGGTGCTGCTCTACGCCGACCGCATCACCGGCTCGATGGAACGCGCCATCGCGGAGACCAACCGCCGCCGCGAGAAGCAGGAAGCCTACAACATCGAACACGGCATCACGCCGGAGAGCGTCCGCCGCAACATTGGCGACATCCTGCAATCGGTCTACGAACAGGACCATGTCACCGTCGAGGCGGGCTTCGCCGAGGAGGGCAATCTCGTCGGCCATAACCTCAAGGCCCATATCGAGGATCTGGAACGGCAGATGCGCGAGGCCGCCGCCGATCTCGACTTCGAGACCGCCGCCCGGCTGCGCGACGAGGTCAAGCGGCTGCAGCAGACCGAACTGGCGCTTTCCGACGATCCGCTGTCGCGCCAGTCCGACGTCGACGAGAAGACCGGCGGTTACCGGGGCGACAAGAAATTCGGCAAGGGCGGCACAAAGGCCGGCGCCAGCGGCGCGAAACGCGAAACCGCGAAGGACCGGGCGGCGAAGGCCCGCGCGGGTGCATCGGGCTTGCCCGACACGTCAAAAGTGCGCAAGAATACGCTCGACGAGATGACGGTGGGCCGCACGGAAGTGCCATTGTCGAACCGGCCGCTGCCGAAAAAGCCGGTCAATCCGGCGCAACAGGCCGAGGAAGACGCCCGCCCTGTCGTGCGCGGCAAGATCGGCACCGGGTCCTACGAGGATCCGGCGGAAGAAAAGCGGCGAAGGGGCCGGCCGAAGAAGAGCGGGCGGCCGGGGATGTGACAGATCGGGAGGCAACGCGGTGCGTTTCTTCCTGACCGGACAGAGGGAGAAGCGTGACGGAGGTTTCCTGAAATTCATTTCAACGGCGGGTCAGCCGCCCGTCAGGCGCGACTGCGCCACCTCGCCTTTCCAGCACAAATCCTTGTGAGAGATAGATTATGGCCATTTTCAAGACCGCCGCCGCCGGCGCGCTTTTCCTCGTCGCGCTGTCCGTTTCGGGACCCGCGACCGTCAACGGACCGATGCTCTCGATGTCCTCCGCAAACGCGGGCGTCGCGTTGAACCAGCGGGACTACTATAGCTGCACGTTCCGTCTTCAAGAGTTTCGAAAAGAGCATCAGCAGAAGAAATACGCAGCCTTCGCCCGAGGTCGTGCATTCTCCATTACCGGGATGCGCGGCTGCGGCTGGACCTCCAACCAGCGCACGCAGGCAATCGCCGACCGGGTTGCCATGGAGAAATGCCGCAAGAATGCCAAGAACCCCGACAAGTGCTACGTCTCCGACCGGACGAAGTAGGCAAAAGGGTGCACAGACAGCCCCAGGAAGCACGCAAGAATACGCTCGACGAAATGACGGCGGGAGGTAGGGAGGCCCCTCACCCCGGCACCGCCGGCAGGACGAAGAACAACACCACCGCGATCACAAAGGCGGCGAGGGCGAGCCAGTAAAGCCGCGCCACGCCGCGGCGGGAGACTTCAGCGGTCTCGCCATAGCCGTTGGGCGTGAAAATGCGCTTCCACAAGCGCACGCCCTCAAGCGGGTTGAAGCTGGCGTCGGCCAGCAGCTTCTGGCGGCGGATGAAGAGAAGCGTGCGGATGTAGGCGGCGACCATCAGCAACAGCGCCAGCGTCATGACCGTCATGAAGATCAGATAGGGTCCGCTCATTCCGTCCTCGCCGATTGTCCGTGGCGTCCGGCCTTGTCAGGGACCGCGCAGGCAATAGAGTAGCGCGATGATCATCCGACGCAAAACCGCGCGATCCGGCGCCCGGACTTTCGTTTCCCCGCTCCCGCGCTCGTCACATGCCCGGCGCCTCGTGCTCGCGAGTGCCATGGCCTGCGCGCTCGCAAGCCTGCCGGACGGACCCGCAAGCGCCCAGTCGCTTCCCGGATGCGCGCAGACCGGGGCTGCGTCGGTCTTCATCAACGGCCGCCCGATGCTGCGGCTGTCGGACGTTGCGGGATGCCCGGCGGGCATGTTCGAGACCGTTCCGGGGATCTTCGTGGAAGGCCAACCGGCGGTCCGGCTTGCAGCACCCGCGCCCGATTGCAGCGGCGGCGGATCGGCGGACGTTCTGCTGGGCGGCGCCCCCGCGGGTCGCGCGGGCGACGCGACGTGTCCGCAGCGCGAGTAAGCGGGCAGCGTCACACGAAAGCGCCGGCGCACGGACAGCCGCTGCGGGGCCCCGCTCATGCTGAGGGAACCAATGGACCCCGGCTCGGGGGCCGGGGTGACGGCGGTGGGTGGGGCGGGCCTCCTGGGAGCGCCGCTGACAGGCTTGACCGGATCCGGAACGGGAAAGCGGGGCAAACCGGCTGCCATTGCTCTCAGCCGTCACACCGGACGACGCGCAAGCGGTTACGGGAATGACGGCTGGGGCTGTGGCTCCGCGCCGACCTCAAGGACGATCCCTGCGGCGACAGGCGAGCCGTTGCGCCCTTCCCTCACGCCTCCGGTTCGGTCGCGAACATCAGCGGGAAGCCGTTGGCCTTGGCGGCGTCGGTGGCGCGGGTGGCCTTGGTCTCGGCGACGTCGCGCGGGAACACGGCCACCACGCAAACGCCCTGCTGATGCGCCGCCATCATCACCTTGACGGCCTCGTCCTCCGACATGCGGAATTCGGCCCTGAGCACCGCGACGACGAACTCGCGCGGGGTAAAATCGTCGTTGACGAGCAGCACCTTGTAAAGGCGCGGGCGCTCCGTCTTCGTCGTCGTGGCCTGTTTCAGATTGGTGTCATTATCGCTCATGGAGACAATTTTAGCATAATCGGTTCGCGCCCGCATCCGTACCGCACCGGAGCTTGCGGGCCGGATCACCGCACCCGCGCCGTGCCGCGCCGTTGCTCTGGACACTTGCCATCACGGAGCAAAACCCCTACCTCCCGCGTCATGCTGAAGACAAACCCCTCCCCCGCTCCGCGCGCTGAAAAGCGCCCCGTCACCGCCACCGTCCACGGGATCGACCGCACCGACCCCTATGCCTGGCTCCGCGCCGACAACTGGCAGGAGGTGATGCGCGCGCCAGATACGCTGGATCCGGCGATCCGCGCCTATCTGGAAGCCGAAAACGCCTATCTGGAAGAGGGTCTCGCCGATACCTCCGCACTGCAGGAGACGCTCTTTGGCGAAATGAAGGGCCGGATCAAGGAAGACGACAGTTCGGTGCCGACCGCCGACGGTCCCTATGCCTATGGCGTGCGCTATGTCACCGGCGGCCAGCACCCGAAGCTGGTGCGCATCGCCCGCGACGACATCGACGCGACATCCCCGGCGGAAGAGGTGCTGATCGACGGCGACAAGGAGGCCGAGGGAAAAGCCTATTTCCGGCTCGCCGGCGCGATGCATTCGCCCGATCACGGCAAGCTCGCCTGGGCGTTCGACGACAAGGGCTCGGAGTTCTACACGCTGCTGATCCGCGATCTCGCAACGGGCGAGGACATGCCGGAGCGCATTCCCGACACCGGCGGCGGCGGCGTCTGGTCGGGCTGCGGGCGCCATGTCTTCTACGTGCGGCTCGACGAGAACCATCGTCCGTCCAAACTGTTCCGCCACGAAGTCGGCAGCGATCCGGCGAGCGACGTGCTGGTCTATGAGGAAGCCGACGCCGGCTTCTTCATGGGGGTGGGCAAGACCCAGTCCGGCCGCTTCATCACCATCGACATCCACGATCACGAGACCTCGGAAGTCCACCTAATCCCGGCCGACGATCCGACCGCGCAGCCCGTGTGCGTCGCGCCGCGCGAGACGGCGACGGAATATTCGGTCGAGGACGACGGCGGCGCGCAGCTGGTGATCCTGACCAATGCCGAGCGATCCGAGGATTTCCGCATCGTCACCGCGCCGGTCGCCGACACGCTCGCCGGCAAGGGCCGCAGCGTCTGGTCCGACCTTGTGCCGCACAAGCCGGGCCGGCTGATCCTGTCGCACACGCTCTACGCCAAGCACATGGTGCGGCTGGAGCGCGAGGACGGCCTGCCGCGCATCGTCGTGCGCCGCCTCGCCGATGGGCTGGAACACGCCATCGCCTTCGACGAGGAGGCCTATGCGCTCGGCATGTCGGACGGCTACGAGTTCAACACCAACCGCATCCGCTTCACCTATTCGTCGATGACGACGCCGAGCCAGGTGTATGACTACGACATGGAAACGCGGGCGCGCACCCTGCGCAAGACGCAGGACGTACCCTCAGGCCACGACCCGAAGGACTATGTGACCCGGCGCATCCACGCCCCCGCCGCCGACGGGGAGAGCGTGCCGGTGACGCTGCTCTACCGCGCCGACACGCCGCTCGACGGCAGCGCGCCCTGCCTGCTCTACGGCTATGGCTCCTACGGCATCTCGATGCCGGCGGGCTTCAACACCAACTGCCTGTCGCTGGTCGACCGCGGGTTCGTCTATGCCATCGCCCATGTGCGCGGCGGCAAGGAAAAGGGCTTTCGCTGGTATGCCGACGGCCGGCGCCAGAACAAGACCAACACGTTCACCGATTTCATCGCTGCCGCGCGCCATCTGGCTGAAGAAGGCTTCACGGCACCGGATCGGATCGTGGCGCAGGGCGGCTCGGCCGGCGGCATGCTGATGGGCGCGGTCGCCAATATGGCGCCGGAGGCCTTCGGCGGCCTGATCGCGGAAGTGCCCTTCGTCGACGTGCTCAACACGATGCTCGACGACACGCTGCCGCTGACCCCGCCGGAATGGCCGGAGTGGGGCAACCCGATCGCCTCGGAAGAAGACTACCGCCAGATCGCCTCCTACTCTCCTTATGACAATGTGACGGCGCAGACCTATCCGCCGATCCTTGCCGTCGGCGGGCTGACCGATCCGCGCGTGACCTATTGGGAGCCGGCGAAATGGGTGGCGCGGCTGAGGGAGTTGCGCACCAACGACGCGCCGCTCTATCTCAAGACCAACATGGACGCCGGCCACGGCGGCGCCTCGGGCCGCTTCGACCGGCTGAAGGAGGTCGCGCTCGTCTATGCCTTCGCGCTGAAGGTGGCCGACAAGGCATAAGGCCTGCGCCACGCCTGACGACACCGCCCCGTGCGAGCCCCGTCTCGCGCGGGGCTTTTTCGTTCCGGGATGCTGTTTTCGCTGGAAAAGCGATCACAATCGCGCGAGATGCGACGTTTGCGCGCAGCCGGTCTTTCGCGACGGGCGCGCCCGCGCCAAACTCCGCCCCGATGCGGCCCGCGACCGGCTCCGGTCGACAGTCCGCTTGCACAAGCTTCGTTTCGCAGTCAGGAAAACCGCCATGTCCCGCCTTCTCCGGTGCGTCGCAACCGCATCGCTCGGCCTCGGGCTGATCGCCGCCCTTCCCCTTTCAGCCTCCGCCGCCGAGTTTACCTGGAGCGCGCCGACGGATCCGCAGACGATGGATCCGCATGAGGTCAACACCACGCCCGTGCTCGGCTTCCTCAACAACATCTACGAGGGACTGGTGCGTCGAAACGCCGAGATGGCGATCGAGGGATCGCTCGCCGAACGCTGGGAGGCGCTCGGCACCGACGGCTGGCGCTTCCACCTGCGCAAGGGCGTGACCTTCCACGACGGCGCGGCGTTCGACGCCGAGGATGTCTACTTCTCCTACGAGCGCGCCGCGTCTGAGGCATCCGACACCAGCTCGTGGTTCGCGCCGGTGCGGGAGGTGCGGGTGGTCGATGCGCATACCATCGACTTTCTCACCCATCAGCCCGACCCGCTGTTTCCCGATTCCATCGCCAACTTCATGATCATGGACAAGGGATGGGCCGAGACCAACAACGCCGCGCGACCCGACAAGGAAAACGCCACCTTCGCCTCGCTCAACGCCAATGGCACCGGCCCGTTCCGGCTGGAAACCCGGGAGCCGGGCGTGAAGACCGTGCTGGTGCCGCATGACGGCTGGTGGGACACGCGCGAGGACAACGTCACGCGCGCGACCTTCCTGCCGATCGGCAATGCGGCGACCTCGGTTGCCGCATTACTCACCGGCGAGGTCGACATGATCAATCCGGTTCCCGTGCAGGACATCGCGCGGATCGAGGCGACCGAGGGGCTGACCCTGCATCGCGGCATCGAGGCCCGGGTGATCATGCTGGGCTTCGCGCATCAGGCCGATACGCTGCTCGGCGGCGAGGCGGGCAGCGGCAATCCGCTGAAGGACGCCACGGTGCGCGCGGCGATTGCCAAGGCCATCGACGCCAAGGCCATCGTCGACAAGATCATGCGCGGCAATGGCGCTGTCGCCTCGCAGCTCGTCAGTTCGCAGATGAAGGGCTACAGCGAACAGGCTGCCGAGCGCCCGGCCTATGATCCGGACGCTGCCAAGGCGGCGCTCGAGTCGGCCGGCCTCGGCGACGGGCTCACACTCACCTTCGCCTGCACCAACGACCGCTACATCAACGACGAGGCCGTCTGCAAGGCGATCGCCTCCATGCTGGCGCGCGTCGGCGTCACGGTCGAACTGACGACCATGCCGGTGCGCAGCTACTGGGACACGCTGCGGGCGGGCGAGTTCGACATGTATCTGCTCGGCTGGTCGCCCGGCACCTTCGACGCGGAGCATCCGGTGCGCTTCCTCGTCGCCACGCCGAACCCGGAAAAGAAGCTCGGCAGCTGGAACTTCGGCGGCTACTCGAGCGAACGCGTCGACACGCTGCTGCCGCAGGTGCAGCGGGAGATCGACCCGGCCGCGCGCCAGGCGATGCTGGACGAGATCGCGGCCATCGTTCAGGACGAGACGGCCTATGTTCCGCTCCACGTTCAGCCGCTGCTGTGGGGTTCGAAAAGCTCCGTCTCCCTGGTGCAGAGGCCGGACAATTTCTTCCTGCTGCGCTGGGTGACCATCGCCGAGTAAATGGACCGGCCCGATCCGGGCCGTCCGCGAATGCGTAAAGCATGGCAGACCCTGAAACACAGTCAGAGGATGCCATGCTTTCCATCTCCCGCGTTATCGCAGCCCTTGTGCTCAGCATCGCGACGCTGGCCGCGCCGGCCGCGCTTGCCGCCTCCAAGCCGCTCGTGCTGGAAGACTACTTTCGCGGACGCGCCGTCGGCACCGGCGTGTTCGAAAGCGGTATCGCCGGGGTGCGGCGCGAATTCCGTGTCGTGACCCATGGCACCTGGAACCCGAAGACCTTCACCCTGCGCCTGCGCGAGGATTTCCAGTACGACGACGGCGAGCGCGACACCAAAGTCTGGTTCTTCAAGAAGGTCGCGGAAAACCGCTACATCGGCACCCGGTCCGATGTGCTCAATCCGGTGACGATCACCACGGGCGGCCCGCAGATCAAATTCAACTACGCCGCCAACGTCGAGACCAAGGACGGCCCCGTGGCCGTGCGCTTCTTCGACACGCTGACGCTGGTCGACCGGCGCACGCTGCGCAACACCGCCGACGTGATGAAATACGGACTGGTGATCGGAACGGTCGACCTGACGTTCAAGAAATAGTCGGGCCGGCGGCGCATTCAGCGGGTGAAACGCGCCGCCTGTTCGCGGGTTGCCAGACCGCAGACCAACTCCGGCGCATGGCGCAGGCCGCAGGCCTCGACCATGCGCCGCGAGACCTCGTTGGTGGCCGACACGAGCTCGTAGACGTGGCTTGCGCCAAGATCGCGAAACGCGGCCACCACCATCATCGCGTTGATCAGGCGACCGAGCCCCTTGCCGCGTTGGGCGTCATCCACCGCCACCAGGCCACCCCAGGCATGGCTCCGGTGCCGGCTCGCGACATTGTGGGGGAGATAGGCATGGGCGCCTGCGGCAATGCCGCCCGATGGATCGCAAAGCGCAAGTGTCACCGCCGGACCGGTGTCGCCGCACAGCATGGAGCCGGAAAAGGGCACCACGCCGGCGGCCGACATCATCGCCTGGATCCGGCGCGTCGTCGCTCCCTCAGGCGTCAGCGGCGCATCGAGCTCCGCCAGGCCGTCGGGCAAGCCGCGCTCCACAATGGGGCGGCAGGCGGCAAGGGCCGTGTCGCGATCCGTCAGGAAAACGTCCCAGGTGTCGAGACGGAAACCGTTGGCGCTCAACCGTTCCCGCAGCCGTTCGGCCTGATCGGTCGTGATCAGGCGAAAGCCGCAGATGCCGTCGCGCTGAAGAAACGCCTCGATCCGCTCCCAGCCGAGCGCATCGGGGTCGTCGCAGCCCATGGTGCGCCCGGCCTGGCACAGGCCCGGCGTCGCCGCGATCTCTCCGGCACTGGCCTCGGCCCGCGCCTGCAGGGTCTTTTGACTGTCCGTTCCGAAATAGCCGGCCAAGATCGCCCCCATCTGCCGCTGCGATCACAACAGCTTAGGAGATAAATCAAGCGCTGGCGACCCTTGCGCCGCCACAGGGCTGCGGACGCAAACAGACCGGGGATCCCGTCCATCCCCGGTCTTTGCGAGAGGCGGCAGCGCACCGATCGTGGCTGCGTTCGACCGCGCCAACCGCCTCATGCCCGTCAGACGCAGGACGTGCGATCAGTCAGCCTTGCAGGTGCGAATGCCAAGCAGCGTGTAGGCCGGGCACCATTTCAGGAAGGCGGTCGCCAGCGGCAGGACGCCGATCCAGCCGACCCACTTCCAGGAGATATCGGCAGGCGCGAACAGGGCGAAGGCGATCAGCGCCAGCCCGACGACGATCCGCGCGATACGGTCGGCACTGCCGACGTTGGTGGTGACAATGGCCATGATGCAGTCTCCACATTGCCCGCATTTCGCGGGAAAGGACCGCAGGTCGCGGCCCTGTTTATTTCAATAATTAGAATATAGTGAAGGAAGGCAGGCCCGGCAACCGCGTTGCTCTACGTAGCCGGGCGACAGGACGCCGCAGCGGCCCGACCGGGAAAGGAAGCAAACGGGAAACCACGCCCGCAAAATCCCCGTTGCCGCACAGTGTTTTTCCGCGACAGCGCGGGACCTGTCGGGATATGGTCGCTCGATAATCAAAGAGGCCAATATGACGATTCGCTTTTCCAAAGGCGCGACTGCTGCCGTGCTCGCCGCCAGCCTCGCGCTCGCTGCCTGCAGCCCGTCCGGCAATGTGGCCGGCGGCGGCGGCATCATCGAGACCGCGCTATTCAGCCCCACCTACAACGACGACTATGTGCCGCAGACCTATGGCAGCCGCTACGACTGCCGCGCGATGACGGCGCAATATGGCGCGGCCAACGTCTGGCGCGGCCTTGTCGGCGGCCGCAAGCAGGTCGACTTCAAGACCCGGCCCTATTCGCGCGAAGGCTGCTTCCAGAGCGAGGCCGAGTGTCAGGCGTTCCTGACCTATGTCTCCAGCTTTCTGCTGCAGACCTTCACCCGCGAGTGCCGCCTCGGCGCCTGACGCGATACAAACCGTTTCCAGCGCATACAAAAAAGGCGGGCGATGAAATCGCCCGCCTTTCGTCTGTCCGGCCGGAGCCGGAGGTCGTCAAACCGGTATCAGGACGCGGCCTGGAACAGCTCGTCGACGTAGTCCCAGTTGACCAGGTTGTCGACGAAGGCTTCCAGATACTTCGGCCGCGCGTTGCGGTAGTCGATGTAGTAGGAGTGCTCCCACACGTCGACGCCGAGCAGCGGCGTGGCGCCGTGCACCAGCGGGTTCTCGCCGTTCGGGGTCTTCATGATGACGAGCTTGCCGTCCTTCATGGCAAGCCAGGCCCAGCCGGAGCCGAACTGCGTCGTGCCGGCGGCGATGAAATCGGCGCGGAACTTGTCGTAGCCGCCGAGGTCGGCGTCGATCTTGGCTGCCAGACCGCCGGGAAGCGACGTGCCGCCGCCATTCGGCTTCATCCAGTTCCAGAAATGCAGGTGGTTGAAATGCTGGCCCGCATTGTTGAACAGCCCGGCGTTCTTGCCGAAGCTCTCCTTGACGATCTCTTCCAGCGACTTGCCCTCGAGACCGGAATCCTTCAGCAGGTTGTTGCCGTTGGTGACATAGGCCTGATGGTGCTTGTCGTGGTGATACTCAAGCGTTTCGGCCGACATATAGGGCCCGAGCGCATCATAGGCGTAGGGAAGATCGGGAAGTTCGAAAGCCATGTATTCGTCCTCCAAATGGGGGCGCCAAACGGCGTGAGACCAGGTCGCGGGCGATCGAGCGCAAACGCCTTGCCGGCACGACCCGGCCGGATGTTCGGGTTGGAAGCGGCGCGAAAGCTGCCCCGCTCCGCGACGAGCCGGCGACCGCCGCACCGCGCGATCGGCGCGGGTGGCGGTTACCGCTTGTCACACAAGGCAAAATAGGGATGCGACCGGCAATCGGCAACGCCTCATCCGGAAAAACCCGTGGATGCGGGCAGAACAGGGGCCGTCCCGGCGCGCGGGACGCCCGTCAGGCCCCGCGAGCCGCCCGGTCGGACGCCCCGCGAGGCCACAGGCTCAATAGGTCATCATCGCCGGCAGCGCCTTGGCCTGCTCGACCCATTTCTCCACCGACGTCTCGCCCGGCACCTGGCGCACGAGTTTCTTTTCCTCGTTCACCTCTTTCATCTTGGCGGCGAGATTGGCGGCATTGCGGTGCTTCAGCTCCTTCACGGTGTCGACACCGGCGGCTTCCAGAAGCTCGGAGTATTCCTCGCCGACACCATTGATGCGCATCAGGTCGGCCATATTGGCCCACTTCAGGATGCGCGACGCCTCGATGCCCGTCTCCTCGGCCAGCGCCTTGCGCCCCTTCGGATCCTTGGCGCGCTCCAGATAGGCCTCGGTCGTGCGGATGCCGACCGCTTGCAGCTTTTCGGCATAGACCGGACCGATACCCTCAATCTCGTCAATGGAATACGACATCTGCATCTCCCCCTTTGGGCGGCCGGCACCGGCCAGCCTGCATGACACCCGCGCTAGAGAACCTGATTGAGCCCGGGAATGGAATTGACCACGTCGTCGACCGCCTCCGCACCGACCTGTTCGCGTGCGGCGTCCATCAGTTCGCGCGTGACGCTTTGCACCTGGGTCATGTCGAGACCGGCGCTGGTGAGTTCGTTGAGCGCCGCCATCGCGCCCATGCCGCCGCCGAGCATGCCGCCAAGGCCGCCGAGGAAGCCCCGTCCGCCGCCATCGGACTCGATCACGTCCTCCGCGCCGGGCAAGGCCGCCAGGATCTGCTGGACCTGCTCGGACGGCCCCTCGCGATTGAGAAAACTGAGGATGATCGTGATCGCCTGGCGGGCGACGTCCTCGCCAATACCGGCAGCCCTTGCAATCCGGCCGACAAGCTCTTCCATGCGCCCCCTCCAGAATCAAAATCCAACGTGTTCGTATCTGACACCACAGTTCCCGCGACGACAACCGCTATACAGCGCTCACCGTGCGGGTTACATGACGACGGACAGCAAATTGATGCCGTCAGGTGCGAGACAGGCAAAGCGGGAGACGGGCGGGTGCTTGCAGACGACAGGATCTTCATCGGCGGTTCCACCAAGGCGGAATATCTCCACCTCAAGCTCGCCAACCGGCACGGCCTGATCACGGGTGCGACCGGCACCGGCAAGACGGTCTCGCTCCAGATCCTCGCCGAGGGCTTTTCCAATGCCGGCGTCCCGGTGTTTTGCGCCGACGTGAAAGGCGATCTCTCCGGCATCGCCGCCGCCGGCGTCGAGAAGGATTTCCTGGAAAAGCGCGCCGACCAGATCGGCTTTGCCGACGACTATGTCTACGAGGGCTTCCCGACGCTGTTCTGGGACCTCTTCGGCGAAAAGGGCCACCCGATCCGCACCACCGTGTCGGAGATGGGGCCGCTGCTCTTGGCCCGCCTGCTCGACCTCAATCCCACGCAGGAGGGCGTTCTCAACGTCGCCTTCGAGCTGGCCGACGACGAGGGCCTGCTGCTGCTGGATCTCAAGGACCTGCAGTCGCTGCTCGCCCATGTTGCCGAGCGCGCCTCCGAACTCTCGCGCGTCTACGGCAATGTCTCCAAGGCTTCCGTCGGCGCGATCCAGCGCCAGCTGCTCGTGCTGGACCGCCAGGGCGGAGACGCCTTCTTCGGCGAACCGGCCCTCGACATCCGCGACATGATGCGCACCACCCGCGACGGGCGCGGCATCGTCTCCGTGCTCGCCGCAGACAAGCTGATGAGCTCGCCCCGGCTCTACGCCACCTTCCTGCTCTGGCTGCTGTCGGAGCTCTTCGAGGAGCTTCCCGAGGTCGGAGACCCGGAGCGGCCGCGGCTGGTGTTCTTCTTCGACGAGGCGCATCTCCTGTTCGACGAGGCGCCCAAGGTGCTGGTGGAAAAGGTGGAACAGGTGGTGCGCCTGATCCGCTCCAAGGGCGTCGGCGTCTATTTCGTGACCCAGAACCCGCTCGACGTGCCGGACGAGGTGCTGGCCCAGCTCGGCAACCGGGTGCAGCACGCGCTGCGCGCCTTCACCCCGCGCGAGCAAAAGGCCGTGCGCGCGGCGGCCGAGACCTTCCGCCCGAACCCGGATCTCGACACCGAACAGGTGATCATGGAGCTTGGCGTCGGCGAGGCGCTGGTCTCCACGCTGGAGAAGAAGGGCGTCCCCTCGGTCGTGCAGCGCACGCTGATCCGCCCGCCCTCCTCCCGCCTCGGCCCGCTGGAGGACGGTGAACGCCGCGAGATCGTCGCCGCCAGCCCGCTTGCCGGGATCTACGAGCGCATCGAGGACCGCGACTCGGCCTTCGAGGTGCTCAAGCGCCGGGCGGAGGAAGCCGCCCTGATGGAAGCGCGCCAGCTGGAGCGCGAAGCCGAAGAGGATCGCCGGCGCGGCGAACCGCGGCGCACGCGCTCGGGGTTCGAGCTGCCCGACTTCGGCCGCGACGACCGCCCCAAGACCCGCCGGCGGACGACCACCCGCCGCTCGCGAAGCGACAGCGTGGTGGAAACGGCGGCGAAATCCGTCGCCCGCTCGCTCGGCTCCGCACTCGGGCGCGCCCTGGTGCGCGGAATCATGGGGTCGTGGAAACGGGGCTTCTGAGGTCGCGATTCCCCTGTGAGCGTCTGACCGGGTCCACCGGCTCGGCGCACCGGCGCCGCCCGCGGCGAAACCTCCCGTCGCGGGGACGCGGCGGCAAGCCCACAGGCGCCGGAAAACGGCCACATTTATAATCCTGAGGAATTGACTCCAGTTTTATTGCGATTTATGCCGAGGCCATGACCCCCGGCGCGACCGCCGGCGGCAAACATCCGCGGCGCCCGACCCAGCCCATCCGCAAGGCCCGGCCCGCTCCCACGACATCAAGGAGAGATTGCGCGCGGGCGCCGCGCCACGGCGGAGCTGTGCCCGCTGCGGCACGCGCATGCCCGGCGCCGACCGGCACGCCATGACCAACACCCGCACCCTCTTGCTCTGCGCCACCGCCCTTTGCGCCACGCTCGCCCCCTCGCTTCCCGCGCTCGCCGAAGACGCGCCCCTTTGGGGGCCGCATCTGGAGGTCGGCGGCAAGGTCGGCACGAAAACGGATGTCGGCGAGACGACGCTCTTCGTGCCGCTGTTCCAGACGTTCGACCGGCTGATCTACACCGACATTCGCGGCAGTTTCGGCTCGCCCGGATCGCAGGAATTCAACGCCGGTCTCGGCGTTCGCCAGATCATCGACAACCGCTGGATCGTCGGCGCCTACGGGTTCCTCGACTACCGTCGCTCACAGCACAACAACCATTTCACGCAAGTGACCCTCGGCGCGGAAGCCATGAGCGAGCGTCTCGGCCTCAGCGCAAATGTCTATCTGCCGTTCGGCAAGACCGTGCATCAGGCCGCCGCGCATGATGCGGCAAGCGTCGGCGACGCCTCGATCACCGTGCGCGGCGGCGAGGAACGCGCGATGCGGGGCGTTGACGCGGAAGCCAGCGTCCTGACCGGCCTCAGCCTCCTGGGCGACGGCAGCGACGCGCTGTGGCTCCATGGCGGCGGCTACGCCTTCTGGGAGGACAAGGCCGATACGGTCTGGGGTCCGCGCGTGCGCGCCGAATACCGCGTCGACGACGTCCTTTTTGCGGGAAGCCGCGTCAGCCTCATCGCCGAATACCAGTATGACGAACCGCGCGGGTCGCAAGGCTTCCTCGGAGCGCGGCTCAGGCTGCCGCTGCAGCGCGTCGACGATGACGGTAGCTCCCGCCTTACCCCCCTGCAGAAGCGCATGACCGAAACCGTCACCCGCGATGTCGACATCGTCGCCCAGGCCGGCGCCTTCGGCCGGGCGGTCACCGGCATCGACGCGGCGACCGGCAATGCGCTCGACGATCTCGCGATCATCGATCCGGCCGCCGGCGACCTCGCCCAGCAGATCGACGCGGCCGGCAGCAGCCGACAGGTGTTCATCAACGGATCGGGCGGCGAGATCGCCATCGACGACACGATCCGCCTCACCGCCAACCAGCGCGTCGCCGGTGCGTTCAATGTGCGCAACCCGCTCACCGGCCGGGTGATGCGGGTCGGCGACACACGGCTGCACGGGACCGATGCGTCGCGTGATCTCTTCGCGATGGCCGACGATACCGCACTGTCCGGCCTGAGCCTCACCGGCGGACGGCACGCGGTCACCTCCGACGGCGCCGACCGCGTCGCGCTCGCGGATCTTTCGATTTCGGGCGTCGCCGGGGCGGGCATCAACTTCGAGAACGGCACTGGTCTGTCGGTGGCGCGCGTCGCGCTCTCCGACATCAGTTTCGAGGGCGCCAACGGCTTCAGCAACTTCGATCCGACGGCAACGCTCAGCGGTGTCGGCGTGCGTCTCAACCGGGCGAGCGACGTGACGATCAAGGCGGTCACCGCCGCCCGGGTGGGCATGGGCCTCTTCGCCAATGTCTCGCAGGACCTGACGCTAAGCGACATCGACATCTCCAACACCGCCAAGGAAGGCTTTGTCTTCCACTATGTCCATGGCGCGACGCTTGATCGGGTGAACGTTGCGCAGACGACGGCCGACGGCGCCGCCTTCGTCGCGTCGGGCGACATCGCCTACCGCAACTCGACGCTCTCCGGGCTGGGCGCGCTGCCCAACATCGGCAAGCGCAGCGGCATCAACATCTCCGCCTACAGCGGCGACGGCTCGATTATCGTCGGGGCGGAATCGAACACCGGCTATGACTTCGAGAACCTGACGATCTCCGGCGCCAGCAACAGCGGCATGATGATCATGGGCATTCGCGACTCACGCTTTGCCGACATCAAGATCTCCGACGTCGACATCATCGGCATCCAGCTCATGCAGATGCTCACCCCCTCGGACAACATCGCCTTCGACACCGTTTCAATCGACGGCGCGGGACGCGCCGGCTTCTGGATGATGGGCGATTTCGCAAACCTCACCGGGACCGTCGCCGTCAGCGGAACCCCGGCACCCTGCGGCCGCTCGCCCTACATGCCGACAACGCTGACGCAACCCGGCGGCGGCACGCTTGCAATCAACGGCGCGACCCTCGCCCCCGGAGACGTCGCGACCACCTGCGCTGCGGTCGCGAACTTCTAGACGGGAACGCGCATTCCGAAACCGGCCGGCGGGGGAGGAACCCTCCCGCCGGCTCTCGGTGTTTTCACCGCGCCTGCCTTCAGAGGCCGGGATATGCATATCGACAGCCCCCTCCCCTTGCCACGTCCTGCGTTCTGGCGCAGTGTTGCGGTCCCCGATTTGGCGTCTGGCACGGGTTTCCCGGCGCGGCGCAATCCTTTCATACCGGAGCAGTTTCATGTCCCAACTCGACCGGGTCCTGTCGCGCATTGACGCCGATTTCGACGCCTCGTTGTCCCGCCTGTTCGACCTGTTGAAGATCAAGAGCATTTCAACCGACCCGGCGTTCAAGGGCGACTGCCGCGCCGCCGCCGACTGGCTGGCGCGCGAACTGACCGGGATCGGCATTGCCGCAACCGTGCGCGACACCGACGGCCATCCGATGGTGGTCGGTCACAAGACCGACACGGACAAGCCCGGCCCGCATGTGCTGTTCTACGGCCACTACGACGTGCAGCCCGTCGACCCGCTCGACCTTTGGGAATGCGATCCATTCGAGCCGCGCGTCGTCACCCGCGAGGACGGCAGCAAGATCATCGTCGCGCGGGGTGCTGCCGACGACAAGGGCCAGCTGATGACCTTCGTGGAGGCCGCGCGCGCCTGGATCGCGGAGACCGGCGGGCTGCCGGTCAGCGTCTCGGTGCTGCTGGAGGGCGAGGAGGAAAGCGGCTCGCCGTCGCTGCATCCCTTCCTGGAGGCCAATCAGGACGAACTCTCCTGCGATCTGGCGCTTGTCTGCGACACCGGCATGTGGGACCGCGAGACGCCGGCGATCACCACCATGCTGCGCGGGCTCGTCGGCGAGCAGATCACCATCACCGCCGCCGACCGCGACCTGCATTCGGGCATGTACGGGGGCGCCGCGCGCAATCCGATCCATGTGCTGAGCGACATCATCGCCGGACTGCACGATGAAAACGGCAAGGTGACGCTGCCGCATTTCTATGACGGCGTGATCGACATGCCGGAGGACGTCACCGCGCTGTGGGACAAGCTCGGCTTCGATCACGAGGCGTTCCTGGGCGGCGTCAACCTCAAGCATCCGGCAGGCGAGGCCGACCGCAGCGCGCTGGAGCACATCTGGACGCGGCCGACCTGCGAGATCAACGGCATCTGGGGCGGATATACCGGCGCCGGCTTCAAGACCGTGATCCCCTCGCAGGCGCATGCCAAGATTTCCTTCCGCCTGGTCGGCGATCAGGACCCCGACCAGATCCGCCTCGCCTTCCGCACCTATGTGCGCGAGCAGCTGCCGGACGACTGCGAGGTCACCTTCTCCAAGCACGGCGGCAGCCCGGCGCTCAGGCTTGATTTCGACAGCCCTGCGCTCGCCAAGGGCCGCAAGGCACTCTCCGAGGAATGGGGCAAGGAAGCCGCGCTGATCGGCTGCGGCGGCTCGATCCCCATCGTCGGCGACTTCAAGTCGATGCTCGGCATGGATTCCATGCTGATCGGCTTCGGCCTCGACGACGACAAGGTGCATTCGCCCAACGAGAAATACGAAATGTCGAGCTACCACAAGGGCATCCGCTCCTGGGCCCGCGTGCTCGACGCGCTTTCGCGGGACTGACACAGACAGCGCCGCGGCCCGTGTGTTCGGGCCGCGGTGCCCGACGACACGACGGGACATCCGATGAAATCGATTTGCGTCTTCTGCGGCTCCAGCATGGGCCGGCGGCCGGACTATGAAGAGGCAGCGGCCGAAACCGGACGCGCCATCGCGCGCAGCGGCCGGCGTCTCGTCTATGGCGGCGCCAAGGTCGGGCTGATGGGCGTTGTCGCCGATGCCGCCCTTGCCGAGGGCGGCGAGGTGATCGGCGTGCTGCCGGTCGCGCTGGAAAAGAAGGAACTGGCGCACGAAGGCCTGAGCGCCCTTCACGTCGTCTCCTCCATGCATGAGCGCAAGGCGATGATGGCCGACCTGTCGGACGGCTTCATCGCGCTTCCCGGCGGCGCCGGGACGATGGAGGAACTGTTCGAGATCTGGACCTGGGGCCAGCTCGGCTACCACCGCAAGCCCTGCGGCCTGCTGAATGTCTCGGGCTTCTACGACGGACTGCTCGCCTTCCTCGACCTGCAGCGCGACGAGGAGTTCGTGCGCCCGGAAATGCGGGCGATGGTGGCGGTGGAGGAAACCCCCGACGCCCTGATCGCGGCCTTCGAGCGCTATCAGGCGCCGAAGACGCCGAAATGGATCAAGCGCAGCGAGACCTGAGACGGCGACCGGCGTTCACCGCCGCCGCGCGTCCCTCAGCTGAGCGCCAGCAGGCCATTGAGGTCGCTGAGCACCGCCGCCGGCGGCAGGTCGGTGTATTCATCCGCCGCGCCGGCCCGGTTCACCCAGACGGTGCGGAAGCCGAAGGCGGTGGCACCGGCAATGTCCCAGCGGTTCGACGACTGGAAGGACACGGCCTCCGGATAGACGCGGAAGTGGTTGGTGACGATCTCGTAGACGTCCTGACGGGTCTTGTAGGTCTTCAGCAGGTCGGTGGAAAACACCTCGTCCAGCAGATCGTCGATGCCGGCAGCGCGCGCCGCCGATTCCAGCATCGCCGGCGAGCCGTTGGACAGGATCGCGAGACGATGGCCGTCGTCCTTCAGGCGCTTCAGGACGGTGGGAACCTCCGGGTAGCAGTCGAGCTTCCAGTAGGCGTCGAGAAGACGCTGGCGAAGCTCCGCGTCGTTCTTTCCAACGATCGCCATCGCCGTGTCGAGCGCCTGTTCGGTCAGCGTCCAGAAATCGAGGTAGCGGTCCATCAGGGCGCGCGTCCAGGAGTATTCCAGCTGCTTGTCGCGCCACACCGACGACAGCCGCTGCGCCTCCGGCCCCAGGTCTCCGGCATAGCGGCGCACCGCCGCGTGCACGTCGAAAAGCGTGCCATAGGCATCGAAGACGAAAGCGGAAACGGGCTTGGACGACGGATGCGACATGGGCGGGCCTCGGTTGGTTGCCGATTTTTTGTTCAGATGCCGAGCAAACAGCCATCGCCGCTTGAGGTCAATGCTTTTGTGCAGCGCACAAAAGCCTGGCACGACAGCCCGCCTGCGTCGGGAGGAACATGCCGGGGGACAAATTCCGGAAATTGCCGGTAGGCGGTCGATCGTATTTCCTCATCGGGGAATTTCAGAACTTTCCGTCTCTTTTTACCGTTAAGCGCGGCAGGGTCTTGACCTGACAGAGGGATCGGCGTTCGATCCCGACCATTCACGAATTTGAATTCAATCAAGGAGAGCGGTATGGCCGAGTGGTCGCAGACCTGGAACTGGATCGACGGGCAGTGGCTGGATGGCAATCCGTCGATGATGGGCCCGCGCAGCCATGCATCCTGGCTGGGGTCGAGCGTCTTCGACGGTGCGCGCGGTTTTGACGGCCTGACGCCGGATCTGGACCTGCATTGCCAGCGACTGAACGATTCCTGCGTCGCGCTCGGCATGAAGCCGACGATGAAGGTCGGCGAGATGATCGAGCTTGCCCAAGAGGGCATGGCGAAATTCGCGCCGGGAACGGCCGTCTACATCAAGCCGATGTATTGGGCGGAAGGCGAAGGTCCCGGCGTGATCGCGCCGGATCCCGACAGCACCCGCTTCTGCATGTGCCTGTTCGAGGCCGCCATGGCCCCGGCCGACACCGCGATCACGCTCACGCTCTCGCCGTTCCGCAGGCCGACGCTGGAGACCATGCCGGTCAACGCCAAGGCGGGGTGTCTCTACCCCAACAACGCGCGCGCCATCGTCGAGGCCAGGTCGCGCGGCTTCGACAATGCGATCGTGCTCGACATGCTTGGCAATGTCGCCGAGCTGACCACCGCAAATGTCTTCATGGTGAAGGACGGCGAGGTGCACACCCCGGCGTGGAACGGCACCTTCCTGAACGGCATCACCCGCCAGCGCGTCATCAAGCTCCTGCGCGATGCGGGAACCGTCGTGCATGAGCGCACGCTCGGCTACGGCGATTTCCTCGATGCCGACGAGATCTTCTCCACCGGCAACTACTTCAAGGTGGTCCCGGTGAAGCGCATCGAGGACCGCGACATGGAGCCGGGTCCCATGGCCGCGCGCGCGCGCGAACTCTACTGGGACTTCGCAAAGGGCTGAGACGCGGTCTATTCGTCCGGCGTGCGTTTCGATCAGGCGCGCGCCGGGCGCAGCGTCAGGAGTGCCGCGACCACGAGAAGAGCCGCCGCGCACAGCGACGGCCAGAAGAAGCTTCCGGTCAGGTCGGCGGCATAGCCGGCAAGGGTCGGCCCCAGCATCTGCCCCAGCCCGAAGCAGGCGGTCATCATCCCGAGCACCGTCTTCGGCTCGCCGCCCGACAGGCGCCGCGCCTCGACCAGGCCGAGCGAGGTGATGCCCATGAAGGTGCCGCCGAGGAGAACCGCCGCGAGGACGGCGCCGGCCGCGCCCGGAACCAGCACGCTTGCGGCAACGCCGACCGCCTCCACCGCACAGGCCAGCGAAAAGGCGCGCATGCCGCCGAGCCGCGCCGACACGCGCCCCCAGATCCAGACCGAGACCGCCGCCGATACGCCGACCGCCGTCCAGGCCGGCGTTTCGTAGACGGAGAGCGTTTGCGACGCGCGCAGAATACTGGTGAGAAAGGTCGCGGTCACGACGTAGCCGACCCCGAAGAGCGCATAGGCAACGGCAAGCCGGACCAGCGCCGGGGACGGGCGGGCGATGCGCGCAGCAGGCGCCGGCGCCGCGTCCGCCGCAGATGGACGAGGCTCGACGGCGTCATCGCTCGCAACCAGGCAGATCCAGGCACCGATGCCCAGCACCCCGGCAAGCGCGCCGGCGCCGATCCATTGCCCCTGCCACGCCGCTCCGCTACGGACAAGCACACCGACCAGAACCGCAGACACCGCGATCCCGACACCGACGCCGGCGAAATGCAGGGCGGCAAGGCCCGTCCTGTTCATGCGCGCCAGGCGCTCTAGCACCAGTGTCGAGGAAAACACGAGAACCCCGGCGCTGGCGATGCCGCCCAGGAAGCGCCAGAGGGCGAGAACCGGCAGCGCCGCATCCATGGCCATGAGGCCGGTGGTCGCCACGCTGGCGATGAGGCTTGCGCGAAAGCCGCTGCGCACGGCGGATCCGGCAAGCGACATGGCGGCAAGCGCGCCGACCAGATAGCCGAGGAAATTGGCCGAAGCGACCATCCCCGCCTCGGACGCACTCAAGGGGATTTCCGCACTCATCGAGGGAAGGATCGGCGTCAGGGCAAAGCGGCCGATCCCCATCGCAACCGCAAGCGCGCACAGGCCGCCGAGAGCAAGCCGCACGGGCGAACCGCCAGCCGCAGGCATTATAGGGGTCTCCCGACGGAGGCCGGCGCCCGCCGTTTCGCGACCACGCGCGACACGGCACCATGTCGCGCTTTGCGTGAACCGTCCCGGAAATATCGAGCAAGGGGAGCGGAAGTGCCGTTCATTTTGAGTGTCTTTCGCGGGCCCGGCGACAGGTGGGGAAAAAGCGGCCAATACCAGAGGCACGCTTGTACCACGAGGAACGTCATCCCTCCATCGGCAGTCGGCCGGTCAGCCTTTCAACCACATTTCGGCATTCTCGAACGGCATGCCCTCGTCATCCTCGGCCCGTCGCGACCGCTCCGTGAAGCCGAGCGCCTCGTAGAACGCGTAGGCCCGTGCGTTCGCGGTATAGACCTCCAGCCCCAGTTCGCCCTTGCGTTGCAGTGCATGCGCGATCAGCGCCCGTCCGATCCCCTGTCCATGATGGCGCGGCGTGACGAACAGCCCGCCAATGAAACTGTCGAGCAGACTGATAAAGCCGACAGGCTGCGATCCCCGACAGGCCACCCAGGTTTCCGAATTGGGGAGATACTCGCTCTCGATCAGTGCGCGCTGCTCACGCAGGCGATCCCGGCCGACGAAGGCATGTGCCTGAAGCGAAGCCTCGAGCCAGATGCCCGACAGCGTTTCAAGGTCCGTCGCGGCGTCATAGGCGCGGATGTGCGTTTCAAGGAGAGTCATGATGGCTGCGGAGACACGCCTGCGATCCGGTGGAGGGAAAACCCCATGCGCTCGAAACGAGCCCTGGCTCCTGCCCTGACACTTGCAACACCAGTGGGTAGGCGAAACGCAGGCGCCGGCAGTCGACCGGCGCCCCTTCGTTCAGATGCGTCTGGCGCGGGTCAGACGATCCGCGCCGGGCGGTTCACAGCCGGATCTGCCCGTAGCGCAGCGCCTCGACGACCGTATGCGTCTTGTTGGACGCATTCAGCTTGGCGCTCGCGTTTTGAAGATGGGCATGCACGGTGCGTTGCGAGATGTCGAGCAGCCCGGCGATGTCGCTGGCGGTCTTGCCAAGGGCGGTGAGTTCGAGCACCCGGCGTTCGCGTGCGGAGAGATCCCCCGGCCGCTGCGCCGAAATCACGCCCAGATCGATCAGCCGGCGGAAGGCGGCGTTGCAGATCAGTTCCAGATTGGACAACTCGATCTTGCCGGCTTCCAGATGGGAGCCGCCGCCCAGAACGAGCGCCTGGAACGGATGCGTCTCGGTCACCGGAACCACCACCACGCGCGTGTCGCGACCGAGCGATGCAAGCAGTTCGGAATGCGACATGTCGCCTTCGGTCACATCCCAGATGAACGGGCGGTTGCGCATGAGGCCCAGCATCAACGCGCTGTCATCCGCATCGAGATCGGAGCGTTCGATACCGCCGGCGCGATTGTCAGCCCAGCGGAACCTGTGCACCAGTCCGGAAATCGGCCGGTTGGGCATTGGAAGCCCTGCCGCGAGGATATGGGTCGCACCCAACCGGCGCAACTGGGTCTCAATGATATCAAGGACATGCTTTCCGGTCTGGGCGTCGGCGATTGCCTGTGCCCGCGCCTGCATTTCCGTAGGGTCAGCCATGCGTTCCTGCCTTTCCGTCATCTCGCCAAGGCTCCTGGAGAGCCCGGACGATCCTGTCGGTCGATTCGAACCACATTCACTGCGTCAAAATCGCAGGACGCCCCGCTCGAAACCGATGTCCCAGCAACATCGACCCGCCTCGTCCGTACACCATCCCCCGATGGATATTTCCCGAAAAAACGTCTCACCAGACTATACCTCAGCCCTGTCCCAATCCAGAATCTTTGCCAATGTCGTTGTTTTGACCCGGACCACCCCCGAGGCACCGGCTCCGCCCGGATCGCTGTGGAAATCCGATTAACCGATTCTGGAAACCACACGATCCCATTGGCAAGGCTTTACTTTTTTCAGATGACCGAAACCAGCTTATCGCGACGATTGTGTTGATTAAAAGGACGTATTAATGTTTTTTGCAACCTTAACGTTAACAAATCGTTTCCGGCTTTGGCGCATTCTTACTGACCTGCCATCAAGTAACAGTGTCAATTTTGACAGTATCGTCAAAGTTGACGGAAAAAACGGCGCACCGGACCGCGGCTGTCCCGCGTCGCCGCAACAGGCAGCGGCTTCCCTCCTGGCCTCGCCCCTCAGCCAGAGGCCTTGCCGGTGTTCGCACAGGCCTTTCGCGCCGGGGGCATGGATGCTAAGTCCGGGCGGCGACCCTGGCCGGACCGTTCGACGGCCGGCGGTCAGCCCCCCACAACGAGAGGCGCCATGCGGTTTTTCAAACGCTTTTTCCCGGTTGTTCTGATTTCGGTTCTGGCCGGTGCCTGTTCGCCGACGCTTGACACCGGACCGGTCACCGTCGCGCGAACCTCGAATATCACACTCGTCAAAATCACGGATGCGGGCGCGGGTGGCATCACGTCCGAAACGGTCTATTCCGAGAAGGCGGTCGCGCAGGCCTTGCCGGGCTTCACGGCAGAGGGCTTCCAGTCGGCAACTGAGGACAGGACCGAATGGGCCATCGGCGCCTTCAATGCCGACGGGTTCCAGGTTCTGCAGATCTACAAGGGCGGCGACGGCAAGGTGCGCGCGGTGCATGGCGTGACCCATCACCTGCAAGGGCCGAACGGCGAACGCATCGGCATGACCTTTGCCGAGGTCGGCACGTCGCGTAGCGACTGCCGCGTCGGCCGCAACCTGTGGCGCGGCATGGCGATCTGCAAGGCCGACGGCAGCGACAATGTCACCCTCGTCTATGCTATCTCGCAATATGCCGGCCCCTTCGACCGGCTGCCGCCCAGCGACCAGCTGCGGGAAGCGGCGATCCAGCGCATCATCTGGACCGCGCCCTGAGGCAAAGCGGGAGGCAAACCCGGCGGCACTCGGTCCAGCGCATGCCCCCCGCAGAGCCGACCGGTGCCGCCTAAGCCTGCTTCAACCGGGCGATACCTTCCGGCGCGGCGGTGTTTTGCAGAAAGCCGGTTGCCTCGGTGAAGGTCATCGGGCGCGCGAACAAATATCCTTGGCCGAACTTGCAATCGAGACTCTTCAATTGCGCGAGCTGTTCGGGCCGCTCGATCCCTTCCGCCGTGGTCGGAATATCCAATCCGTCCGCAAGAGCGATAATCGATTTCACGATCTTCAGTCGCTTCTTATCCTTGCCGACGGCTTCGACGAAAGCGCGGTCGATCTTGATATAGTCGAAGGTCAGATTGGACAGTTGCGAAAGGCTTGAGTAGCCGGTTCCGAAATCATCGAGGGCGAAGGTGACCCCTTCCTTGCGCAGGCTGTTGATGACGGCTGTTGCGGTGTCCAGATCGCGCACAAGCGCGCTTTCGGTCACTTCGATCTCCAGCTGTCGCGGCGCCAAACCGGTGTCGGCGAGGATGGCGAGAATGCGATGGGCGAGAAGGCGGTCGCCCATCATCGATGGCGCAACGTTGAACGCGATCTTCAAATGCGCCGGCCAGTTCAGCGCATCCGTGCAGGCGCGGCGCAGCAGGTTCTCCGACAACTCGATGATGATGCCGATGTCATCGGCGATCTGGATAAACTCGTCCGGCGGGATGAACTGTCCCGGAGCATGCTCCCAACGGGCAAGCACCTCGAACCCGCGCACGTTTCCCGTCTCCAGGTCGATCAACGGCTGATAGTGCGGAACGATGGCTTTCTCGCGCACGGCACGGCGAAGCTGCTGTTCCAGCTTGGCGCGTCCGCTCATCGCCCCGTCCATCGCCGGGTCGTAGTGCATGGCACATCCCCGACCCGCCTTCTTGCCGCTGTAAAGCGCATAGTCCGCCCGCAGAAGCAGATCCTTCAAGGTCGCCGCCTGTCGATCCGAGGGAGCAGCGATGCCGACGCAGGCTCCGATCTCGACGTGAACGCCCTTGATGGCAACCGGACAACTCAAAAGCGAGATGATCTCTTCAGCCCGCGCCGTCAGTTGCAGGGCCGGCGCGGTCTTGCAGATCACAACGAACTCGTCGCCGCCAAGACGCACGACGATGTCGTCGGGAAACAGGCGCCGGAGACGCTGAGCGATGTCCGCCAGCAGCGCATCTCCGCCATCGTGTCCGATCAGGTCGTTGACCCTCTTGAAGCCATCCAGGTCGATCGCAAGAACGGCGTGGCATTGCATGCCGCCCCGCTCCGCGATCATCTGCACCGCCTGCTGCTCCAGAAAGCGACGGTTCGGCAATCCGGTCAGCGCATCGTGAACCGCGGTCCAGCTGGCCTGGGTTTCCGCCGACCGCCGGAAGCGCGCCTCCCGTCGGAAATCGTTCATCCGACGCACCGCAAAAACGAACCCCATGAGACCGGCGCAGATCAACCCGACCAGCACCTCATCCAGTTCAAGCGCTTCATGCGCTTCGATAAAATCATGAAGCTGTTCGTAAGCATCGTTGTGGACCGCCACGGCCCAGAGCATCAACGCCACTGCGCTCAAGAGCAGAAGCTCCGAATAAACGCCGATGCTGATGCGCCAGAATCGCTTCTTCTTCATTGTTTCCTCAGCGCGAAACAGCCACACCCCAAACAGAATTTATCAGCGGGACCTCTTTCGTCCAAGTTAATGAAAAATGTTTTATCACTTTAATTAAAAAACAGAATTGAACCCGAAGTACAAAATCAACAAATTCAAGCCAGAATATACATAAACAAGTTTTGCAACTTGAATTACGCAACGACACTTCCCAGCCGAAGCGTGCCGTTGCGCCGCAATTCTATGACGTTTTTTCGATTCGTGCAGTTTTTCAAGGCTTCAGGCCGGGATGCGGCATGCGCGCCGACAGGTGCGAATACCCCCTTCCCCGGACGAACCACGCCGGGCGCCGGATGTTCCGTTTCGGGACGTGCGCCCGGCACGGCATTTGCGTGGCTGCGGATGCGGAAGGACCAACGACATGGAACGAAACAGTCAGCGCATCGCAACTGCAGGCATTTCCCGGCGCACCCTGCTCCTTTGCGGGGCGGGTACCCTTGCCGGCGCGGCTCTCGCCGGAGCCTCGCTGCCGGCGCGCGCGGCCGTCCGGGTCGCGGACCTGCGCGGCACCATCGACGCGGCCGAATTCGGCATCCGCCCGGGTGCTGCCGACGATCAAAGCAGCCTGATGCAACAGGCGATCGACGCCGCCGCCCAGCGCGGGCGCGCGCTGTTTCTTCCCGGCGGACGCTATACGGTCGCAAACCTGCGGCTGCCGTCGGGGACCAAGCTGGTCGGCCTGCCGGGACAGACCCGTTTCGACTACCAGGGCGGCGGCCACCTGATCTATTGCGAGAAGGCCAAATCCGTCGGCATCGAGGGCATCCATTTCGACGGCGGCAACCGCTTCATCGGCGAATACGCCCCGGCCCTGCTGCATTTCGCCGACGCGCAGGATGTCGCCATCGAGGGCTGCACCGTCACCGGCAGCACCAAGATGGGCCTGGCCCTCGACCGCTGTTCTGGGCGCGTGGCAAACTCCACGATCTCGGGCGCGCGCCTGGCGGGCCTTCGCAGCGTCGAGGCGAGCGGACTGGCGATCACCGGCAATCATGTGCACGACTGCGCCAATGGCGGCATTCTGGTGCATCGCTGGCGCGAGGGCGACGACGGCACCATCGTCTCCGGCAACCGGGTGGAGCGGATCTTCGCCCGCGAGGGCGGCACGGGCCAGAACGGCAATGGCATCAACATCTTCCGCGCGCACAACGTCATCGTACGCGGCAACCGCGTCGCCGATTGCGCCTTTTCCGCGATCCGCTCCAACGGCGGGTCGGGGATCATCATCGAGGGCAATTCGTGCCTGCGCTCGGGCGAGACCGCGATCTACTCCGAGTTTGCCTTCCAGGGCGCGGTGATCGCCGACAATCTGGTCGACGGCGGCGCCATCGGCATTTCCATCGCCAATTTCCTCGATGGCGGGCGGCTCGCGACCTGTTCCGGCAACGTCGTGCGCAACATCGTTGACACCGGTCCCTATCCGGCCGAGGTGCAGGGCTTCGGCATCGGCATCGCGGTGGAGGCGGACACCGCCCTCACCGGAAATGTGGTGGAAAACGCCGCGCGCATCGGCGTGCACATGGGCTGGGGCCCCTATTTGCGCGATGTCGCGGCAACCTCGAACGTGCTGCGCGACTGCCCCATCGGCGTCGCGGTCACCGTCGTGGAGGGCGCAGGACCCGCCCTGATCGCCAGCAACATGATCACCGGCGCCCGACAGGGCGCGGTCGTCGGCCACCGCTGGAAGGAGGCGACGACGGGCGATCTGACGCGGGAGGATGCGGCCAGCCGCTTCCCGCATCTCTCGGTGAGCGGAAACGTGGTGCGCTGATCAGGCCCGCAAGCCGTCGAGCGCGCCCTCGACCGCCCGCACGTCACCGACGTGGATGCCGTTCCAGTTGACCAGCCGCGGCGCGACCCAGGGCGCGAGCGCGGCATGTTCGTCGTCGGAGAGATCGAGCAGCTGCGCGAGCACGCCGGCCATCATGGTTTCCGCCGCCCGCGTCGCGCCGTCCTCGCATTTCAGCGCGACGCCGATGCCGAGTTCCGGGATCGCGGCGGTGAAAACGCCTTCCGCGCCGGTCTTGACGAAGACGCGCCCCGAAAAGGCCCGCATCACATCGGTGCAGAACCGTTCGGTGCCGGCGACCATTTCCGGCACGCCCGTGCAGGCGTCATAGAGCCGCTGCGCAGCCTCGGCGCGGGCCGGCTCGAGACCGGTTCCCGTGCCGAGGCGCGCGAAGGCATAGGCCAAACGGTCGAGCGGCATGGCATAGGTCGGGATCGAACAGCCGTCGGTGCCCCTCGCCATGTCGGCAAAGGACATGCCGCTCATCTCTTCCATGGCGGCGCGCGCCTCGCGCTGCACCGGGTGCTCCGGCTCCACATAGCCGCGCGGATCGACGCCGAGGGTGCGCGCCAGGCCGACGAAACCGGCGTGCTTGCCCGAGCAGTTGTTGTGCAGCGGGCAGGGAGAGGCATCGGCGCGGTGAAGGATGGCGACGTCTTCCATGCGCTTGGGCCAGTGGCTGCCGCATTCCAGCGCGCTTTCGTCCGCGCCCGCCTTCATCAGCATCACCCGCGCGGCGTTGACATGCATCGCCTCGCCGTTGTGCGACGCGCAGGCAAGGGCAAGCTCCGCATCGCTCAGGTCGAGTGCCTCGGCCGCCCCCGATTCCACCAGCGGCAGCGCCTGCAGCGCCTTGACGGCGGAGCGGGGAAACACCTGCCAGTCGGCATCGCCCACGGAAGCGACGCGCTTGCCGTCGGCATCGACGATGACGATGGCACCGCGATGACGGCTTTCAATGGCCGTGCCGCGCGTGACCTCGACGAGAACGGGATTTTCCATCTCAGGCTTCTCCCGCAATCGCCAGCGACGGCGCCGCGCGACCGGCGATCCAGGCGCCGAGACGCTCCAGCGCCGCATCGATGACCGCGTCCTGCTTGCAGAAGCAGAAGCGGATGAAGTTCGTCGGCGCGTCGGCCACATAGAAGGCGGAGACCGGCACGGCGGCGACCCCGGCTTCCTCCACCATCAGCCGGCAGATCTCCGCGTCGTTCCCCTCGATCCCCAGCGGGGAGATGTCGCAGGTGGCGAAATAGGTGCCCTCGCAGGGAAGAACGCCGAAACCCAGCGCCGCAAGTCCGCTGGCGATCCGGTCGCGCTTGGCCTGCATCTCGTCGCACAGGCCGGTGAAATAGCTGTCGTCCTTGCCAAGGCCGTAGGCGACGGCCCGCTGCAGGTTGGGCGGCGTGGTGAAGGTGACGAACTGATGCGCCTTGGCGATCGGCTCCAGGAGCTTCGGCGCAGCGGTGATATAGCCGACCTTCCAGCCGGTGAGCGAGAAGGTCTTGCCGGCAGAGCCGATGCGCACGGTGCGCTCGCGCATGCCCTCGATCGCCATCAGCGGCAAATGCCGGCGCCCGTCGAACAGGAGGTGCTCGTAGACCTCGTCGCAGATCGCATAGACGCCGTGCTCGAGGCAGAGCCGAGCGATGGCCTCCAGCTCCTCCACCGAGAACACCTTGCCGGCCGGGTTCATCGGGTTGTTGATCAGGATCGCCTTGGTGTTTTCGGTGAAAGCGTCCTCGAGCGCGCGCAGGTTCAACCGCCAGTCCGGCGGAGTCACGCGCAGGCGCACCGGGATCCCCCCTGCCCGCTTCACCAGCGGCAGGTAGCAGTCATACAGCGGCTCGACCAGGATCACCTCGTCGCCCGGCTCCAGCAGCGCCAGGAGGGTGTCGGCCAGCGCCTCGGTCGCACCCGACGTCACCATGACTTCCGTCTGCCAGTCGACGTCGAGACCGTAGAACCGCTTGTTGGAGGCGGCAACCGCCTGGCGCAGCTCGGGCAGGCCCAGCATCGGCGGATACTGGTTCGGTCCCAGCATTAGCGCGTCGGCGGCCATGCGACGCACGTCCTCCGGACCGTCGACGTCCGGAAATCCCTGGCCGAGGTTGATCGCCCCATGCGCGATGGCAAGCCGGGACATGGTCTCGAAGATCGTGGTGGGAAGGCCGGTGAACACCGGATTGGTCGGCTTCATGCTGTCTTGCATCCTTGCATCGCGGCTCTCCCCCCGGATCGACCGCCCGTCTCCGCAGGGTTGTAGTCATTCGCCAGGCCGACGTCCAGACGAACGCGCGATGGGCCGCGGACGCCGGTCCGCGGCCCATCGCGTCAGGCGCTCAGTGCACCAGGACGTTGCGGAACTGCCAGGGATCGCTCTCGTCGATGTCCTCGGGAAACAGGCCCGGACGGTCGGTGAGCGGCGTCCAGTCGGTGTAATAGCCGTTGACCGGACCGAGATAGGGTTTTTGCACCTCAAGGCAGCGGCGATAGTCCATCTCGTCCGCCTCGACGATGCCGGCCTCGGGGTTTTCAAGCGCCCAGACCATGCCGGCGAGCACGGCGGAGGTCACCTGCAGGCCGGTCGCGTTCTGATAGGGCGCAAGCTTGCGGGTCTCCTCGATGGAGAGCTGCGAGCCGTACCAATAGGCGTTCTTGGCGTGGCCGTAGAGCAGCACGCCCAGTTCGTCGATGCCGTCGGCGATCTCGCTCTCGTCCAGCACATGCAGCTCGGGCTGCACCTTGCCGGCCGCGCCGAACAGCTCGTGCAGCGAGAGCACCGCGTCATTCGCCGGATGGTAGGCATAGTGGCAGGTCGGGCGATAGACGACCTTCTTGCCCTCGCGCACGGTGAAAAAGTCGGCGATGGAAATCGACTCATTGTGCGTGACCAGAAAGCCGTATTGCGGCCCCGGCGTCGGGCACCAGGTGCGCACACGGGTGTTGGCGCCGGGCTGCTCCAGGAAGATCGCCGCCTTGCAGCCCTTCTTCTGTTTCTTCGCGTTCTTCGGCTTCCAGTTTTCGTGCGTGCCCCAGCCAAGCTCGGCCGGCTGGAACCCTTCCGACAGGAATCCTTCCGCCGACCAGGTGTTCCAGAACACGTTCATCGGCTTCGGCAGGCGGGCGCGCTGGGTGTCGCGCTCGGCAATGTGGACGCCCTTGACGCCGACCTTCTTCATCAGCTTCGCCCAGCCCTTGCGGGTGGTCGGCTCCTCGAAGGTGCAACCAGTGTCGCGGGCGATGTCGACCAGCGCCTGCTTGACGAACCAGGACACCATGCCCGGATTGGCGCCGCAGCAGGAGACGGCCGTGGTGCCGCCGGGGTTCTTCTTCTTCTCGCGGCGCACGGTCTCGCGCAGCGCGTAGTTGGTGCGCGAGGCATTGTCGGCGGAGGTGTCGAAATAAAAGCCGAGCCAGGGCTCGACCACCGTATCGATGTAGAGCACGCCGAGCTCGCGGCAGAGCTTCATCAGGTCGAGCGAGGAGGTGTCGACCGAAAGGTTGACGCAAAAGCCCTGCCCCTTGCCTTCGGTCAGAAGCGGGGTCAGCACATCGCGATAGTTGTCGCGGGTGATCGCCACCTTGGAAAACCGGTAGCCGCGCTCCTCGACCATCGCCCGGTCGGTGTCGACCGGATCGATCACCGTCACCCGCGAGGCGTCGAAGCCGAAGTGCCGCTCGATCAGGGGAAGCGTGCCCTTGCCGATGGAGCCGAAGCCGATCATCACGATGGGGCCCGAGATCGTGCCATGAACCGGATAGGCCGGAGCTGCCGGCGCGGGCGCGTCCATTGCCTTCTCGGCTGCCGGCGCAGGCGTTGCAGCGGTCTTCGCGGCACCGCGCGGCGCGGGCTTGCGGCGGGGCTTGGTGACCACGGGGGTGTCGTCGTTGCTCATGGCGGCGATCCTTTGCGTTTTATGGCGCAGTGCACGGCCACATTCGGCACGCGATACGGCAGTACGATGACAGCAACCGGCCGCTTGCGCGACCGATTGCCGTTTCGGAATTCGGGTGGGGTGGAACAGTCAGATGACGTAGGAGCGCAACGGGTCGAAGCCGTTGAACGCGATCGACGAATAGGTCGTCGTATAGGCACCGCAGGCCTCGATCAGCACCTTGTCGCCAATCGACAGGCTCACCGGCAGCTCATAGGGCGTCTTTTCATAGAGAACGTCGACGCTGTCGCAGGTCGGGCCGGCCAGCACGCAAGGGGTCTTGCGGTCGCCGTCCTTGTCCGTGCGGATCGGATAGCGGATCGCCTCGTCCATCGTCTCGGCCAGGCCGTTGAACTTGCCGATGTCGAGATAGACCCAGCGGATCTCGTCTTCCGCAGCGGACTTCTTCGAAATCAGGACGACTTCCGCCTCGATCATGCCGGCGTCGCCGACCATGCCGCGGCCCGGCTCGATGATCGTCTGCGGGATGCGGTTGCCGAAATGGGTGTTGAGACCGCGCAGGATCGCCTCGCCGTAGTGGGGAACGCCCGGGATGTCCTTGAGGTAGCGTGCGGGGAAGCCGCCACCCAGGTTGACCATGGACAGCGTGATGCCGCGCTCCGCCATCTCGCGGAAGATCGCCGCTGCGGAGGACAGCGCACCGTCCCACGCCTCGACATCGGCCTGCTGCGAACCGACGTGGAACGACACGCCATGAGCAACGAGGCCAAGGCGATGGGCATGCTCCAGAACGTCGGGCGCCATGTCCGGCGCGCAGCCGAACTTGCGCGACAGCGGCCAGTCGGCGCCGGCACCGTCGCAGAGGATGCGGCAGAACACCTGGGAGCCTTGCGCCACGCGGGCGATCTTCTCCACCTCGGCTTCGCAGTCGACGGCAAAGAGGCGCACGCCCAGATCGAAGGCCCGCGCGACGTCGCGCTCCTTCTTGATGGTGTTGCCGAAGGAGATACGGTCCGGCGTCGCGCCGGTGGCCAGCACCATTTCGATCTCCGCCACCGAGGCGCAGTCGAAAGAGGAGCCGAGACGCTCGAGCAGGGCGAGGATCTCCGGAGCCGGATTGGCCTTCACGGCGTAGAACACGCGCGTGTCGGGCAGCGCCCGCTCGAAGGCGAGATAGTTGTCGTGGACAATGTCGAGATCCACGACCACGCAGGGTCCATCGTCTCGTCGCTGGCGCAGGAAGTTCTTGATACGCTCCGTCATGGCAGTCACCCGTTACCGAATTCCGTTCGCAGGGTCGCGCATGTGGCCGAGCGGGGCTGCCCGCTATGGAGACGGGCAACGGCTGGCAACATGTGCAGACGGTCGGGCATATGGTCGCCATCCCTCTTGGATGAACGCCTGTGGCCGTCCCGCGATGAATGCCTTGGATTGGATCGGGTGTTCCGAACCGCACGGCCGGCAATGATGTAATAAGTGCCTCTTCAGTGACCCCGGGACTTGGAAACCCGGCAGAGACCAAAAAAGCCCTCTTACGTCGTTGCTTTAAGCCGTCCGTTTTGCCGCTCTATCCGGAATCGGGTCCGGGCCCTGTTGAGCAGCTGCCATCGAAATTCGATTGGACGACCACGGGCACGTGCGAATTTGGGCACGAGTTGTATGAATCAACACGGCCCCCGATACAAGAAAAAACTTGGGCCAAAGACGCATTTTTTGCGCCTCGGGCCGATTTTCGCACAAACGCGCTTTTCTCAAGCCGGCGGCAGGCGCAAAACGCAGACAGGCAGGGCCCTTGCCCTGCCTGTTCCGCCGCCGCAACAGCGGTCGCGGCGGAGATCATATCCGTCGAAACGCGGGCGAATCGCCCGGTCGCGGACCGCGGCCTCAGTTGCCGCCGCGCTTGCCCTGACCCCAGCCGCCATGGTGGCGGCGGTGGTCTTCCATCGACAGGACACCGTCGCCGTTGCTGTCCATCATGGACACGATGCGCGAGGTCGGGCGCTCGACCTCCGCCTTGGTGACGCTCAGGTCGCCGTCGCGGTCAAGACGCTGGAACATGCGCACCATGCGCCGGTCCGAGCGCTTCACCCAGACGACCTCGAACTCGTCGAGCGACAGGGCATCGTCGGAATTGGCGTCCGCCTCCGCAAACAGCGCGGCGCGGGCGGCCTGGCGGGCCTCGCGGACCTCCTGCCGGGCATCACGGCCGGCCTGGTTCTGACCGCGCTTGCCGTCGCCGCGCATGCCGGGACCGCGCCCGTCGTCGTTGTTCATACCCATTCCCTGGCCCATCATGCCCTGGCCCCGGCCCTGTCCCATTTGTCCCATCATTCCCTGGCCCTGGCCCATCATGCCCTGACCCATCATGCCTTGGCCCATCTGGCCCATCATGCCCTGCCCCATCATGCCGGGGCCCATGTTCTGACCCATCATGCCGGGGTGCATGCCGCGTCCGCCGCCGCCCATCATGCGACCGCCGCGCGCCTCGAATTCCGCCTTGGACACGGAGCCGTCGCCGTCGGTGTCGAGACGCTGGAAGGCGCGCACCTTGAGATCGGAAAACTCACGGACGTAAGCCGCCTTGAATTCGTCGAGGGTCACGCCACCGCTCGTGTCGGCATCGGCTGCGGCATACATCTCCGCGACGGTCGTATCGATTTCCGCCTGCGTGATCTTGCCATCGGCGTCCGTGTCGAACCGCTCCATGAAGCGCATGGCCATCTGGCCGCGCCCGTGGTGGCCGCGCGACATGCCCCAGCCATGGCCCGAGCCCTTGCCCCAGCCATGCCCGCCGCGATCGGCGACCGCCGGCAACGCCACGGCGCCCGTGAGGGTCACGGCGAGAGCGGCGACTGCGATCTTCTTGAACCTGGTCATCGCGAAAAATCCTTTCGGCTGTGAGTGCGATGATCCAGAGGTAGGGGCTGCTTGTCGCAAAATTGTGCCCGCAAGCCGGCCTTTGTGTCGCAAGATGTGACGGTCTGTCAGTCTGTTACAACTCATTACAAAGTCAGCCCTCCCTCCGGGACGCCACGGGCCTAGAAAGAGAAAAGCAGGAACGCCGGACGTCTGCCGGACCGGCGAAAGAGTTCAGGACATGAGTGAGCACGAACCGCATATCCTGGTCGTCGACGACCACCGCGACATTCGCGAGCAGCTGGCGCGCTATCTGCGCAAGAGCGGCTTGCGCGCCTCCGTCGCCGACAGCGCCGCACAGGCCCGCAAATTCCTGAAGTCCGCCGCCGTCGACCTGATCGTGCTCGACATCATGATGCCTGGCGAGGACGGGTTGTCGCTGTGCCGCTCGCTGGTCGAGACCGGAACCGTGCCGGTGATCCTGCTCACCGCCATGGCCGAGGACACCGACCGGATCGTCGGGCTTGAGATCGGCGCCGACGACTATGTGACGAAGCCGTTCAACCCGCGCGAGCTGCTCGCGCGCATCCGCGCCGTGCTGCGCCGCGCCGCGCTGGTGCCGCGCGACCGCGACCCGGTCGACGCCGAAACCCTGACCTTCGCCGGCTGGACGCTGGACGTTGCCAAACGCCTGCTTACCGGCGAGGACGGCGTCGCCGTGCCGCTGTCGAGCGGCGAGTTCCAGTTGCTGGTCGCTTTCCTCAAGCGTCCGCGCATGGTGCTGTCGCGCGACCAGCTGCTCGACCTGACGTCCGGCCGCACGCCCGGGGTGTTCGACCGCTCCATCGACAATCAGGTCAGCCGGTTGCGGCGCAAGATCGAGCCCGATCCCAAGACCCCCGAGCTGATCAAGACGGTGTGGGGCGGCGGCTATACTTTCACCGCCGACGTTCAGGACACCGCATCATGAGCGACAGGCGGGTCCAGCTCTGGCCCGGCTCGCTCGCGGGACAATTGATCGCGCTCCTGCTGATCGCGCTGGTGGTCGCCCAGTGCCTGACGCTCTGGCTCTTTGCCGGCGAGCGGCGGCTCGTGCTGGTGGAAATGGCCCGCACGACGTTTCTGTCGCGCACGGTGTCTCTGGTGCGGCTCTTGGAAACGACACCGGCGGCCCAGCATGCGGACATCCTGCAGGCTGTCTCCAGCCCGATGCTGTGGTTTCATGTCGAGGACACGGCCGCACTTGCCGAAACCGGCGAGCGCACCGGCGAAAAACGGATCGTGGACCTGCTGAAGGCGGACCTCGGCGACGATCGCGACGTGCGCGTTGACGTGGTGCCGGGTCCCCGCGCCCTTCGCGCGTTCGGGGAACACGCGCGCGACATGCATCGCCCGCCCCCCGGCATGACCGGCGACAGGCCCCGGCGCGACGACGGCACACCGCGCCGACGCTGGCACAATGGCCCGATCTCGCTCACCATGAGCGTCGCGCTCAACGACGGGCGCTGGCTCAACGCGGCAACCCGGTTTCGCCTGCCGACGCATTCCTTCTATCCGCTGCTTGTCTCCATCGCGCTGATGGCGCTGGCGATCGTGGGCGTCGTCGCCGTCACCATCCAGCGCCTGACACGCCCCTTGCGCAGTCTTTCGGCCGCCGCCGAACGGCTTGGCCGGGGCGAGGATGTCGAGCCGCTTGCCGAAACCGGGCCGTCGGAAATTCGCGGCACGGTGCAGGCGTTCAATGTCATGCAGGACCGCCTCACCCGCTTCGTGCGCGACCGCACCCGGATGCTCGCAGCGATCAGCCACGACCTGCGCACGCCGATCACCTCCCTGCGCATCCGCGCGGAGTTCATCGAGGACGACGAAAACCGCGAGAAGATGATCGAGACGCTCGACGAGATGCAGCGCATGGTCGAGGCCGCCCTCGCCTTTTCCCGCGACGAGGCCGCCCGGGAAGCGGCGACGAAGATCGACCTCGGCGAGTTCATCGACGCGATCGCGGAAGATTACCGCGACATGGGCCGCGAGGTCAGCGTCGCCCCGCCGCCGACGCGCGTCGTCGCGCGCTTCCGCCCGTTCAGCCTCAAGCGCGCCCTGCGCAACCTGATCGACAATGCCGTGCGCTACGGCGAGGCAGCCGATATTTCCGTTGAAGCCAGGGACGAGGCAGTGGTGATCCGGATCCGCGACCGGGGGCCCGGCATTCCGCAGGAGCGGATCGACGATGTGTTCGATCCCTTCGTCCGGCTGGAGGAATCGCGATCCGAGGACACCGGGGGCATCGGGCTGGGCCTCTCGATCGCCCGCTCGATCGTTCAGGCGCACGGCGGATCGCTGGTCCTCGCGAACCACCCCGAAGGCGGGCTTGAAGCGCGCATCACGCTCCCCGCGTGACCGCGAAGCGATTCGCGAGCCGCCCGGGCGGCCGGACGAGAAAGACCGTCGCAAGAACCTTCATCGGTTTCACGAGACCGCTTTCAGCCGACTTTCAACGCAATTTCATCGCTTTGGCGCAAAACCCTGCCCGCGCTTCCGCAAGCCGCTTGATTTCCGCTGCCCCGTTTCACAATGATGACGCCCGAAGGGGCTTTCGCGCAGACGCGCCCGAGCAGCCCGGGCAAGAGGAAACGGCATGGCCAACCTTGCTTCGCACTCATCGGACCGCCAGCGCTCCCGGACGGTGTCCAACGAGCGACGGTCAAGCCCCCGCGCGCAAGGCTCGACCCAGGTGATGGTGATCACCATGCGCGGGCCGATTCCGGCGCGAATGCTCGACGTCAGCCTGACCGGCTGTCGCATCCAGTGCCCCGACCTGCCGAAATTCGCCATCAGCGCCCGGATCGCCATTCTGTCCTACGGGCTTGAACTGCTGGCCGAGCAACGCTGGCGCAACGACATCCATTCCGGCTGGCGTTTCGTCTACAGCGCGCAGGAACAGGACCGCCTCAAGGCTCTTTTGCGCCGCGACGCCTCCGGCGTGATGCTGAACGGCCGTCTGGGTCAGTCCTTCCGCAAAAGCCCGCATTGACGGCAAAAAGGGCGGCTCTTTCGAACCGCCCCCTGTCTTGCCTTCAGGATCCCGAAAGATCCGCTCAGGAGCGCTGCGCCGCCTTCGCCTCGAGACGGCGGGCATGCAGCACCGGCTCGGTATAGCCGGACGGTTGCTCGCGGCCCTTGAACACCAGGTCGCAGGCAGCCTGGAAGGCGATCGAGCCGTCGAAATCGTCCGCCATCGCACGATACAGAGGGTCGCCCGCGTTCTGCCCGTCGACGACGGCCGCCATGCGCTTCATGGTTTCCATCACTTGGTCCTCGCTGCACACGCCGTGACGCAGCCAGTTGGCGATATGCTGGGAGGAGATGCGCAGCGTGGCGCGGTCTTCCATCAGGCCGACATCGTTGATGTCCGGCACCTTGGAACAGCCGATGCCCTGGTCGACCCAGCGCACGACGTAGCCGAGAATTCCCTGCGCGTTGTTGTCGAGCTCGGCCTGGATTTCCTCCGCCGACCAGTTCGGCCGTTCCGCCACCGGGATCGACAGGATATCGTCGAGGCTGGCCCGGCCGCGCGCCTTCAGCTCCGCCTGGCGGGCGGCGACGTCGACGACGTGGTAATGCAGCGCGTGGAGCGTCGCCGCCGTCGGCGACGGCACCCAGGCGGTCGAGGCGCCGGCGCGCGGATGACCGATCTTCTGCTCCAGCATTGCCTGCATCATGTCCGGCATCGCCCACATGCCCTTGCCGATCTGGGCGTGGCCGGGAAGCCCGCATTCCAGCCCGATGTCGACGTTCCAGTTCTCATAGGCCTGGATCCAGGCGGCCGCCTTCATGTCGCCCTTGCGGATCATCGGGCCGGCCTCCATGGAGGTGTGCATCTCGTCGCCGGTACGGTCGAGGAAACCGGTGTTGATGAAGCACACGCGAGCCGAGGCGGCGCGGATGCACTCCTTGAGGTTGACCGTTGTGCGGCGCTCCTCGTCCATGATGCCCATCTTCAAGGTGTTGGGCTGAAGCCCCAGGGCCTGCTCGATGCGGGTGAACAGCCGCTCGGAAAAGGCGACCTCCTCGGGTCCGTGCATCTTCGGCTTGACGATATAGAGCGAGCCGGCGCGGGAGTTCATCCGCCGGCCGCCGCCGTCGGGACCGCCGGTGCCGATGTCCTGCATGGCGATCAGCGCCGTCATCATGCCGTCGAGCATGCCTTCCGGCACTTCCTCGCCGTTGCGGTCAAGGATCGCGGGCGTCGTCATCAGATGGCCGACGTTGCGCACCAGCATCAGCGACCGGCCATGCAGCGACAGCTCGCCCCCCATCGGCGTGGTGTAGGTGCGATCGCCGGCCATGCGGCGCTCCACCGTCTTGCCGCCCTTTTCGAAGCTCGCGACCAGATCGCCCTTCAGCAGGCCGAGCCAGTTGCGATAGGCGACGACCTTGTCCTCGGCATCGACAGCGGCGACGGAATCCTCGCAGTCCATAATGGTCGAGACGGCCGATTCCAGAACGATGTCGGAGATGCCCGCCACGTCGGTGCCGCCGATCGGGCTGGCGCGGTCGATGACGATCTCGGCATGCAGGCCGTTCTTTGCCAGAAGCACGGCATCCGGCGCGGCGGCGGCACCGCGATAGCCGACGAATTGCGCCGGATCGGCCAACGTCATCGCCGCTCCGCCGGCACCGGCCACCTGCAAGGCGCCATCGACAACCGACAGGCCGGTCGCGTCCGTCCAGTCGCCGCTCAGCGCGAACCGCTCGTTGAGAATCGCGCGGGCAAAGGCGATCACCTCGGCGCCGCGGGCCGGGTCATAGCCGCCGCCCGACGGCAAGCTTCCCATGGCGTCGGTGCCATAGAGCGCATCGTAGAGCGACCCCCAACGGGCATTGGCAGCGTTCAGCGCGTAGCGCGCGTTGGTGATCGGCACGACCAGCTGCGGGCCGGCCAGCGTCGCGATCTCGGGATCAACATTTTCCGTGGTGACGGAAAACGCGCCGCCCTCGGGGACCAGATAACCGATCTCCTTGAGGAAGGCCTTGTAAGCGGTGAGGTCGACCGGGCCGGGATTTGCCCGGTGCCAGTCGTCTATGCGCGCCTGGAGGGCGTCGCGCTTGGCCAGGAGACCGCGGTTCTCGGGGGCAAGATCGTGGATGATCTGCGACAGGCCGGCCCAGAAGTCCTCAGATGACACGCCGGTCCCAACCAGAGCCTCGTCCTCGACGAAACGGTGAAGCTCGGCATCGACCTTCAGTCCAGCGATCTCGATACGGTCCATGGCCTCGGACACTCCCTGTGTTCTGTTCCGGTGCTGCGATCGAGCGGCGCTGCCGCGACCGCACCGGACAATTGACGGTGCCGGACTTTCCCAAACAGAGCCCACCCGGTCAATCTGACACAAATAGAAAAGACTTGCTCCAAAATGGAAACAATAGCCGCTCCCTCCGCGACCGGGGGCCGGCGTCCGGAGCCTTTCTCCGCCGCCGCTTGCATCCTTTCGCACAATTCGTCATACGATACCGGTCACGCCCGTCCGGTCACGCCGTCGCTGCCAGACCGAACACACGGGCTCATCTTTCCAGGGCGCCCTGCCGGTGCAGGGGTCTTCGTCCCGTTTCTGGCTGGTTCATGCTGTCATCCCATCCCACTCTCCGCGCATGGTTTTTCGCGCAACCGATCCTGCTTTTGTGCCTGACCGCGCTGTTTTGGGCCGGCAACACGATCGCCGGACGGCTGGCGATCGACCAGGTCTCGCCGCTGGCGGTCGTCTTCCTGCGCTGGGTCGCCGTCTCGGGCATCATGGTCGCGCTCTACGGGCGCCAGGTGCGCGCGGAATGGCCGATCCTGAAGCGCCACCTGCCGGTCATGGTGCTGATGGGCATGTTCGGCTACACCGCCTTCAATGCGCTGTTCTACATCGCCGCCCACAAGACGACGGCGCTGAACCTCGGGATCATCCAGGGGTCGATGCCGATGTTCGTGCTGCTCGGCGCGCTCGTCATCCTGCGCACGCCGATCCGCGCGGTGCAGGCCTGCGGCGTGGTGCTGACGATGACCGGTGTCGCCTTCATCGCCAGCCAGGGCGACCTGTCGCGGCTCGCGGGACTGGAAATCAACCCGGGCGACGCGCTGATGATCCTCGCCTGCCTGCTCTACTCGCTCTATGCGGTGCTGCTGCGCAAGCGGCCGGCCGTCTCCGGCATGGTGTTCTTCACCGTGCTCTCGGTGATTGCCGCCATCGTCTCGGTGCCGGTGTTCGCGGTCGAACTGCTGCAGGGCACCGAGCAATGGCCAACGCCCAAGGGCTGGCTCGTCGTCGCCTATATCTCGATCTTTCCCTCGTTCCTGTCGCAAATCTTCTTCATGCGCGGCGTGGAACTGATCGGCCCGGGCCGGGCGGGCGTCTTCATCAACCTCGTTCCGATCTTTTCGTCGTTTCTCGCCGTTGTTCTTCTTGGCGAACCCTTTCACTTTTATCATGCTGCAGCGCTGGTGCTGGTTCTGATGGGAATTGCACTTTCGGAGAGAAAAGGCCGGCAGCGGGAGGCCGTAGCGGCGCCCGGGCCCGATCACGGATGACAACCCGGTCTTAACGTCGGCCCTCTAGACGAAGCTGATCGCCGGTCCCACCCGCCGTTCCTTGAGGTAACCACGTCATGCAAGCGCCGATCTTCATTGCCGCAATTGCCGGGCTGCTCGTGCTGATCTCGCTGATCCAGCCGCTGGCGCAGCGACTGAAGGTCACCTCCTCGGTGCTGCTGGCGCTGGTCGGCGTGGCGATCGGCCTGATCGCGGCCTGGCTGCTCTACACGCCGCGCACCGATGCCTTCAACGAGATCGCCGACGTCTTCGTCAACCTGCCGCTCGATTCGCAGGGCATCCTGAACATCTTTCTGCCGGTGCTCCTGTTCCAGACAACGCTGACGCTCGACGTGCGGCGCATGGCGGAAGACGCCGGCGTGATCTTCGTCATGGCCGTGGTTGCCGTTCTTGTCGCGACCGCCTTCATCGGACTGGCGCTTGCGCCCTTCGCCGGCCTCTCGCTCATCGCCTGCCTGCTGCTCGGCGCCATCGTCGCGACCACCGATCCCGTCGCGGTCGTGTCGATCTTCCGCGACATCGGCGCCCCGGCACGGCTCGGCCGCCTGGTGGAGGGCGAAAGCCTTTTGAACGACGCGGCCGCGATCGCGCTGTTCGTCATCCTGCTCGGCGCGCTGACCGGCGAACAGACCGCCGATCTAGCCAGCGGTCTCACCCTGTTTTTCTGGAAGTTCGCCGGCGGGATCGTCATCGGCTACATCGCCGGTCAGATCCTGGTGCATCTTCTGCCCCTGGTGCGCGACTTTCGCCTCGCCCAGGTGACGCTGAGCTTCGCCCTGCCCTATCTGGTCTACGTCAGCGCGGAGTATATGGCCGACGTGTCGGGGGTGGTCGGCGTGGTCATGGCCGGCATCGTGATCAATCTCACCGGCCCGTCGCGGGTGACGCCGGACGGCTGGACCTACCTGAACGACGTCTGGGAACAGATCGCCTTCTGGGCGTCGTCGCTCATCTTCATGCTGGCCTCGATCCTGATCCCCAAGCTGCTGGTCGACGTCGGCCTCGACGACCTGCTGCTTCTGGCGATCGTCATCGTTGCAGCGCTTGCCGCGCGGGCGGTCGTTCTGTTCGGACTGTTGCCGCTGCTCAGCCTGCTCAACCTGTCGCAACCGGTCAGCATGCCGTTCATGACCGTGATGCTGTGGGGCGGCATGCGCGGCGCGATCACCCTGACACTGGCCCTCGGCGTCACCGAAAACGATGCAATCGACCCTGAGGTCCAGCAGTTCGTCGCGGTGCTCGCCACCGGCTTCGTGCTGTTCACGCTGCTTGTCTATGGCACCACCTTGAAGCCGCTGATCAAGATCTTCGGTCTCGACCGGCTGTCGCCGCTGGATAGCGCCCTGCGCGCCCAGGTGCTTCAGCTTGCCGGCTCGAACGTGCGCGAGGGCGTGGGTCAGGCGGCGGAGGAATACCGGATCGCACGTCCCGTTGCGGAGCGTGTCCAGGCCACCTGCCAGGACCGCGTGGAAGACGCGCCGGGCGCGACGGCGGCGGAGGAGGACATCCTCGACCGCGACCGCATTACCGTCGGGCTCGTGTCGATTTCCAACCGGGAACGCGAGATCGTGCTGCGTCACCTGCGCCAGCGCACGGCCTCGATTCATACGGCCGAGACGCTGCTGGCGAAAATCGGCAACATCGCGGATCGCGCGCGCGCCGGCGGGCGCATCGAGTACAACCGCGCCGCCCGCGACGCCCTGGCATTTCCCCGGACGATGCGAATGGCGCAATGGTGCCAGCGCCGGCTCAAATACGAAGGCTGGCTCGCCCGCCTGCTCGCCGACCGCTATGAAATGCTGTTGCTCAGCCGGATCGGCCTCGACGAGTTGATGGCGTTCAACCGGGACAAGATCTCGGCGCTTCTGGGTGCGCGGGTTGCGGAAATCCTGAATGAGATCCTCGCACACCGCCATGAGGCGACGACCACCGCCCTGGAAGCGCTGCGCCTGCAATACCCCGACTATGCCGACAGCCTGGATCAGCGGTTCCTGCAAAAGGCCGCCCTTCGGATGGAGGAAGACGCCTACCGCGCGTTGCTGGCGCAAAACCTCATCGGCCAGGAGCTCTATTCTAGCCTGACGAAGGCGGTGCAAGAGGCCCGCGCCAGGGCCGATACGCGGCCGAAGCTCGACATGGGCATGCGCACCGTCGAACTCACCGCCCAGCTGCCCCTGTTCCAGGACCTGCCGCAGGCGCGGATCGAGAAAATCGCCCAGCTGATGCGCCCGCTGTTCGCCGTCCCGGGCGACAAGCTGATCTCGAAGGGCGGGCGCGGCGATGCAGCCTATTTCATCTCTTCAGGGGCCGTGGAGGTGATCACCGACACCCAGCGGATCCGCCTGGGACGCGGCGACGTTTTCGGCGAAATCGCGTTGCTGACGGGAGAACCGCGCACCGCGGATGTCAGGGCGCTGGGATATTGCAACCTGCTCGTCCTGTCGCGCGCCGACTTCCGGCAACTGATCGACAAGGACCCGGACCTGCAGCGCCACATCGCGGCCACGGCCGAACAGCGCCAGGCAATGAATGCCGAGGCAAGCGACGCGGAACAGCGGCAACCGCCCTCCGGCGCCTGAGCCGGGAGGCCCGCCCGGCACGGTCACCCGTTCGACCGGTCCTGCGGGCCGTCGCCCTCGCCGGTCTGGCTCCACATCTGAATACGCCGATAGAGCGTCGAGGGACTGACCTTCAATGCGTTGGCGGCGCGCGGGATATTGCCGTCGCACAGCGCGATCGCCCGCTCGATGGCCGAGCGGATCACGGTTTCGAGCGGATCTATTGCGCCCGCGGCCGCGAGCCCGTCGTCCCGCGCGGCAGCTGTCGTTGCATCCGGCGCTTGTCCGACCTCGGCAGACGGGGAAGAGCGGGTGGACTGGAGCGCCCCGGCTTGCGGCGACACGCCGCCCGCCGCCGGTCCGTCAGGCGCGTCGAGGCCAGACGGGATCTGTGCGGCATCCGATCCCGAGGGCTGCTGTGGCTGCGGCCGCGTCAGCGGAAGCATGTCCGCCTCCATGAACTCCGCGTCGTTCAGCACCACCGCGCGGCGCACGGTGTTCTGCAGCTGGCGGATGTTGCCGGGCCACGAATAGGCGAGCAGCGCGTCCTCGCACGCGCGGGTGAAGCCGCGAAACCGCTTGCCGTCCTCGCTGGAGTACATCTTCAGGAACTCGCGCGCGATGAGGAGAACATCGTCGTCGCGCTCGCGCAGCGGCGGCAGCTCGACCGGAACGACATGCAGGCGATAATAGAGGTCCTCGCGGAACCGGCCGGCGGCGACCTCCTCCTCGGGATCGCGGTTGGTGGCGCAGACGATGCGCACGTCGACCGGTTGGGGCGTGTCCTCGCCGACCCGCTGGACGGTCTTTTCCTGCAGAACGCGCAGCATCTTCGACTGGAGGTCGAGATCCATCTCGCAGACCTCGTCGAGAAAGAGCGTGCCGCCATCGGCCGACAGGACCGCGCCGCGCCGGTCCGACAGCGCTCCCGTGAAGGCCCCGCGCGAGTGCCCGAAGATCTCGCTCTCCAGCATGCCGGAGGGAATCGCGGCGCAATTGATCGATATAAGCGGCCCCATGGCCCGGCGGCTCAGCGAATGCAGCGCATGCGCGCACAGCTCCTTGCCCGTTCCGCTCTCGCCGGTGATGAACACGGTGGCATTGGTCGGCGCCGCATTGCGCAGGATGCGATAGACCGTCTGCATGGCGAAGGAGCGGCCGATCATTCCCTCGAAGCGGTCGCCGTCCATCTCCTCGCCAAGGGCTTCCAGACGATTGGTGAGCATCTGCCGGTCGATGGCGTTGCGCAGCGTCACCCGCAAGCGGTCGGCGGAAAACGGCTTCATCACGAAATCGAACGCGCCCTCGCGCATGGCCTCCACCGCCATGTTGACGGAGGCGGTGCCGGTGATCACGACGACCTCGCAGGGGACCTGTCGCGCCTTGATCCAGCGCAGCAGGTCCAGCCCGTTGCCGTCCGGCAGATTGACATCCACGACGACGACGGAAGGGGCCGCCCGTTCGACGGCCGCCTTGGCCGCAGCCGCGGTTTCCACCGCCTCCACGGCCCAGCCCTGCGGCGCAAGATAAGCCTGATACGTCTCCGCCAGCGCGCGCGTGTCCTCCACCAGGAGGACCATGGGTGAATTCCCTGTCATCCGTGCAATCAACCACCCCTAGTGTTCGCTCCGGCGTCGCGTTCCGTGGTCAGCAGAGTGTTGCCGCAAAATGCGGTCACCGAAACGCCAGTGGGAACCAGACTAGGCGATAGGGACGCATTGGGAAACATGGAGTTTGTGACAAGGCTACAGGACGATGAAACCGCGCGCGCACGCCTTTGCCGGCGCTGCCGCGCTCCGTCGCGCGGCACAGCCCGGGTTACAGCCCCCGAGCCGGATCGGCATTTCGAAAGGGCAAGCCTTGCCGACGGTCCCCAACCGACCGCGCGCCGGCGGGATCTGTTACAGGCGACGTTACGGCGACAGGCACCTGTCTGCCGGTCTCCGGTTCCGTCCGCGCGGCGCGGGCGGGATGGGCTGGCAAGCCAAACGCGCCCCGGGCAGGAGCCGCGCCGCGGACCCAATTACGCCGGCGCGAGATCGTCCGGCAGATCCATTCCGGCACGCGACAGTCCGTCCCGCAGCCGCTCCCAGGTCGCCGGATCGCTGATCGGGAAACAGTTGCCGATCCAGCGCGCGATTTCCGCGCGGCTTGGCGGGGACGGCCCGACCCAGCGCTCGCGAACCCGCGCCTCGAGCCGGATCCGCTGGGCCTGCGCCTCGATCTCCTGTCCGCTCAGCGCGAGTGCGGCGACATACCAGGCCTCGACGCCGAGATAACCGCCCTTGAGATACCGGAAGGCGGTGATGGCCTGCTCGTAGTTCCGGCTCAGGAACATGATGCCGACGAAATAGCTCCAGTGCAGCGGCGAGGTCAGGAGCCCGCTGTCGCGCAACTGGAAGGCAATCCGCGACGCCTCCTTGCCATGGCCGAAATAGGCAAGGCCATGCGCCCCCGACAGCAGCGTCCAGGGGTCGTTGTCGTTCAGCGCCAGCGCCTGGCGGTGATGCGCCTCCGCCTGGGCGAAGCGGCGCTGAAGCGCGGCCGTCCAGGCGGAACACAGATGCGCCCGCGCATCGAAGGGATCGATCGACAGGGCAACGCGCGCCAGACCGGCGGCACGGTCGAGATCCTCCTGCAGCAATCCCTGCCCGGGAAAGATGATGTGCCGGGTGTTGATGATCTGCGCCAGGCAAGAGTAGGCGGGACCGAACCCGGGGTTTTCCTCGATGATTGCGGAGACGATCCGCTCCGCGCGCAAGGAGTTTTCCCGGCGCCAGGTGGCATGCAGACGCTGCGCGACCAGAAGCCGGTCGTAATGTTCCACCGAGACGTCCGGCATCCGCGACATGCTGGCCAGACGTTCGGCGGAAATGGTCACATTCATCGCGAGCGCGATGTCTGCGACCAGCGCCGGCTGGCGGGCGAACAGCTCGTCGATCGCCAGTTCGGAATTGCGCCCCCAGACATAGGCATTGGAGCGGGAGTTCTTGACCGTGACGGAATAGGACAGCATGCGCCCCGACCGTATCGCGCTGATCGCCACCCGATAGAGCGGCGACAGGGACTGCGACAGATCCTCCGTCATTCCGTCGGCGACGGACCATTCCCGGAAGCGCACGAGCCGAGAGATGAGGTCGTGACGAAAGACCCGGGCAAGCCGCGTATCCTCGTCCGACAGCGTCACATGCATGACCGGATCGACCACGATCACCGGCGGCGCATGCGCGGCGGCCGGCTCCTCCGCGAGGGACGGCGGCCGGGGATGCGCTCCAGCCCCGCCGGCCGAACCCGGGTCGACAAGGGAACCGTTCGGGGCGGGCCGGGACCCGGATACGGAACGTGCGGTGCCCGCGCGCTCCTGGGCCAGCCAATCCGCGAAATGCCCCAGCTTGATGTCGACGATCAGGGTCTGGGTTTCACGGGAGGGCTGCGCATCGAACTCCTCCTCCAGAAGGTTCCAGAGTTCCTCATAGGCGCGAAGGGCGGAAGTGTAATCCCCGCGCACGGCGCGCGCCGCAATGAAGGCGCGACAGGCCGGCTCATGCGTCGGATCGATGTTCAGCAGCGCAACCGCTGCTTCCTCGATGGCGTGCCAGTCCTCTCCGTCGAGCGCGATTCTCGGTTCCAGCACACCGCGCAGCTGGTCATGGAACTGCTGGCGCCGCACCCGCAGCCAGGCGGTGAACGGTTCGGACAGCATCTCGCCTCCCTCGACGAGACGCTCCGACAGACGCTTTTCGTCGATCAGCCGGCGGGGCACCTTGCCGTCGGCGGAAAACAGATCCTGAATATCGGTCCGGACCCGATCGAGATCGAGCGTGATGTGAAGCTTGTCGCCGCCAAGCCCGTCGAAGCCGGCGGTCTCGAGAATACGTCTCAGGATCAGCAGGGTCTGGCGCAGCGACGAGCGGGCGTGATGATCGGAACTGTCTTCCCAAAACAGGTTGGCGGCGGTTTCGCGCGACAGACGACCGCCCGGCGACAGGCACAAACGGGCAAGCAGGCCTTCCGCCTTGCGCGAGCGGAAGACGACCGGCATCCCGTCCACGTCGAACCGCGGAACCCCGAGAAGGTGCACATGCAACACCGACGACCGGTCGGGCGCCTGCATACCGGCCTCCGCCTTATCGTTTCCGCCAATGTTGTCCACAATCGCCTCTGCCCCGTCGCCCTGTCGCAGTCTGACCGTGACTTGCCTCTCTCACGCTTTTTTCCTTGTTTTTTCAATGGTTGCGCAAATCCTTGAGCAATACAACCATTCACCTCCGCCCGCGTTCATCGCGCGCTCGCGAAAACGCGGCCGCATGCGCGTCCGCCCCGGCTTTCGGCGGATCAAGGTTGCTTCCTTGTACCAACAACACGCTCAGAGCGAAATCAGGGTCATGCCCGATCCGCCCTCCATCACCGCGGTTTTTTGTGTTTTTCCGGCGCTTCCACGCGCCCTTCGGCGGCCCCGGTCTGCACCGGGCCCTGCAGCATCGTCCGAAAGCCCCGGGGGCCATCAAAATCACGGACATATAACGCTGGTTGTTTTTTCATAATTGTAACGAATGGTTGTGCCCGGGTGTGAGTGGTTTTGCCACTTAGTTTGCAGGTTTCGTTCACAGCTGGCTCACTCGCAGCCGACTGAGGTCTGCCTGCCGTTTTCCGACCGGCGGGCGGCCCAGGAGCGGTCCCGGCGCACAGCCTGATGACGAGACTGACGACCAGACTGATGTCCAGACGACCTCCAACGACGGGATGGCGTCGACGTGTTTCAAGGGGTGGCCTTGGGGCGTTTGCACAGTCGCATCGCAAAGCCTTGGTTCGCCCCGAGGTCCGATGCGAAACGCCGCAAGTCACATGCGGACCGCAGCAAGCCTTTCTTCTGCGGGTCCAAACGTGACCCAACTGGGCCGGGTTGATGTCAACCCGGCCCGCTTTTGAGGCACGGGCCGGTCCGACTGGCGCCGGCCGGCTGAAAGCTGTGATGCGGCGATATACATGGTGCTCCGTGCATGGGGCTCCGCGCATGGGACTCGAGCCGCCCGGGTCCGAGGGCGGCCGAAAGGGGACGCAAGTAGACCGCAGAGGGGTTTGAAGAGCAGAGGGGCAGAGAGCGCCAGAGAGGGTCCGAAGGGGCGGAAACGGCTTTCGCCCGACGCGACACACCTTCTTGAATTTGCCAAGGATCGCAGGCGCCTGCGCCCGGTCATGTGGCCCACGGTTTTCCAAGGCGCGATAGCGCCTCATTCATTGGCCTGGCGGCAAAGGGAATTCACATAGTCATACTTCCGGAATTTTCAGTCGCTCATCGCCCGTCCGCGTCTCGCGGGCGGGCGATTTTTCTCGCTCCCCTCCCCGGCTCCGCCTGACCGCGCCCGCGCGCATTCTTCTGCCGGCATGCGCTCCTGTTCGGGCCCCGGACACTCGGCGCGCCATCGCCGACCGGCCGCGAAACGCCCTTTTCCTTTCCCTCGCCCGTTCAAGACACTATTGATTCACAACGGGAAACAGAAAGGGTCCGCGTGAGCGCCTTGCCACCGATAGATGTCGCCGATCTGCGCGTGCTGGTGTCGCTCGCCAGCGAGCGGCATTTCGCGCGTGCCGCTCAGGCCTGCAACCTGTCGCAGCCGGCGCTTTCGACACGCATCCGTCGCATGGAGGAAGCGCTCGGCACACCACTGGTGCAACGCGGGCAGCGCTTCCTGGGGTTCACCGAGGCCGGCGAGCGGGTGCTTGCCCGCGCACGTCGCGTGCTTGCCGATCTGGACGGCCTTCGCCAGGACGTGACGGGCGGGGCGGATCTCTCCGGCCGCCTGAGGATCGGCGTGATCCCGAGCGCCACGCCGCTCGCCGGACGACTGGCGGCAGCACTCGCGCAAGACCACCCCAATGTGGAGGTCGTCTGCACCAGCCTGTCCTCGCGCATGATCGAGGCAGGCCTGCTGGATTTTTCCCTCGACGCGGGCATCACCTATCTGAACAACGAACCCCTGCACAACGTCGATACCCTGCCGCTTCAACCGGAGAGCTATTGCCTCGTCGGATCGCGCGATCTGCTCGGGAAGAGCGAAGCCCCGGCCAGCTGGAAACAGGCGGCAGACTGGCCCCTCGCGCTGCTGACGAGCGACATGCAGAACCGGCGCATCCTCGACAAGGCCTTCGCCGATGCCGGGGCGACGCCACAGGTGGTGTTCGAGGCGAACAGCTTCCTCTCGATCTTCGGACGCGCGGGACGGACAACCTCCCCGGTCGTGGCGATCCTGCCGCGGATGATCGTCGACGAATTGAAAACCGATGCGCTCGGCATTCGCGAACTTGAAGCCATGCGCGTGCCGCCCGTGATCGGGCTGGTCGCGCCGCGCCGGAACCTGCAATTGCCGCTGACGTCCGCGCTCTGGCGCGTGTGTCTTGCGGCGCCGCAATCCGTTGATAACCTGTCATGATCACGCGATTGCCAATCGCGATTTGAATTCGCTGGCAAATTCCCCGCCACTCGGTCGTTCGACAACGAAGGGACAGGGTGGCAATGCTGGGCGGAAGTCGCGGACCGTATTCAGGCGCGGTCGACAGGGGCCGGAAGGGCCGGAGCGGACGGCTCAAGGGGCGCGCGCTCGACGACGGCGCTCTCGACGACGTGCGCCGGCTGCTTGGCGAGGCGCCGCGCCGGCGGGATCTCTTGATCGAGCATCTGCACAAGCTGCAGGATGAATTCGGCGGCCTGACCAGCGCTCATCTCAAGGCACTCTCCCACGAGATGCGCCTGTCGGAGGCCGAGGTCTTCGAGGTCGCGAGTTTCTACCACCACTTCGACATCGTGAAGGACGGCGCGGATCTGCCGCCGCTGACAATCCGTGTCTGCGACAGCCTGTCGTGCATGATGGCGGGCGCGGAGCAACTGATCGCCGAGCTGGAAACGCAGACCGATCCGCGCGACATCCGCATCCAGCGCGCCGCCTGCCAGGGGCGCTGCGCCGAGGCGCCGGCAGCCCAGGTCGGGCGCAACGAGGTCGGACATGCGACCGCCGACGCCCTGCTGGCCGCAGCAAAGGCCGGAGAGACGGCCCCGCGTCCGGTCGAGGGTCTCAACCTCGAGGCCTATCGCGCCAAGGGCGGCTATGCGCTTCTGCAGGAGTGTCTTGCCGGCAAGCGCAAGCCGGAGGATCTGATCGCGACCCTGTCCGACGCGGGACTGCGCGGTCTCGGCGGCGCCGGCTTTCCGGCCGGGCGCAAGTGGGAGATCGTGCGCTCCTTCCCCGGTCCCCGGCTCATGAGCGTGAACGGCGACGAGGGCGAACCCGGAACCTTCAAGGACAGGCTGTTCCTGGAGCAGGACCCGCACCGCATGCTGGAAGGCGCGCTGATCGCCGCCTGGGCGGTCGGGGCGGAGCGCATCTATCTCTACATGCGCGACGAATATCCCGGCGTTCTGGAGGTCTTGCGCCGCGAACTGGCGGAGCTTGCCGCAAGCGGCCTCACCGATCACGCCCCCATCGAGCTGCGGCGCGGCGCCGGCGCCTATATCTGCGGCGAGGAAAGCGCGATGCTGGAATCGATCGAGGGCAAGCGCGGCCTCCCCCGGCACCGCCCGCCGTATATTGCGGAGAAAGGCCTCTTCGGCCGCCCGACGCTCAACCACAACATCGAGACGCTGTTCTGGATCCGCGACATCATCGAGCATGGCGCGGAGCGCTTCGCGGGCCACGGCAAGGACGACCACTCGGGCCTGCGCTCGTTCTCCGTTTCGGGGCGCGTTCGCAAACCGGGCGTCGCGATCCTGCCCACGGGAAGCACGATCCACGAGATCATCGAGGCCTGCGGCGGTATGGCCGAGGGCCATACGCTTGCCGGCTTCCTGCCGGGCGGCGCCTCCGGCGGGATCTTCCCCGCCTCCATGGCCGACCTGCCGATGGATTTCGGGACCTTCGAGCCGCATGGCGGCTTCATCGGCTCGCATGCGGTTGTGATCCTCTCCGACAAGGATGACATGCACGCGGTCGCGCTCAACCTGCTGCGCTTCTTCAAGCACGAGAGCTGCGGGCAATGCACGCCGTGCCGGGTCGGAACGGAGAAGATGGTCGCCATGCTGGAACAGGGCGACTGGGACGAAGCGCGTCTCGGCGATCTGGAACAGATCATGCGCGACGCCTCGATCTGCGGGCTCGGACAGGCCGCGAGCAATCCGGTCCGCTCCGTGCTGAATTTCTTCGCAAGGACAAGCGCGACATGATCATTCGCCCGGCGACACAGGCGGATCTCGAGCGCTTCGCCGCCCTCGTGAGCGAGCTGGAACATCACTACGGATCGGACATCGACCCCGATCTGGTCCGGCAACGCCTTGCGGAGGGTCTTTCACGCTACCGGGATCTGGTGGTTCTTGTGGCGGAGGACGGCGACGCGCTGCTCGGCCATGCGACGATGTCGCCGCTCTATCCGGCCGGACGGGCCAATCCCGCCTTTTTCGTCAAGGACGTCTTTGTTTCCAGGAATGCTCGCGGCCGCGGGGTCGGCGAGGCGCTCCTTCGCGCCTGCGCGTCCGAGGCCCTGGCGCGCGGCGCGCCGCGAATGGACCTGAGCGTCGATGCCGACAATGAGGGCGCGATCCGGCTCTACCGACGATTGGGCGCGGTGGAGCCCGAGAAACGTTACCTGCGATGGGACGGCGAAAGCCTGGAAAAGCTTGCGGGAGCCCCGGACAATGACTGACACGATCACATTCACCCTCGACGGCCGAGAGGTCGAGGCAACCGCCGACGAGACCATCTGGGAGATCGCCAAGCGGGTCGGAACGGCGATCCCGCACCTGTGCCACAAGGATGCGCCGGGTTACCGCTCCGACGGCAACTGCCGCGCCTGTGTGGTGGAGATCGAGGGCGAGCGCACGCTCGCAGCCTCCTGCATCCGCACGCCCACGGACGGCATGGTGGTCACGACAGCCTCCAGGCGGGCCGAAAAGGCGCGCGAAATGGTGTTCGAACTGCTTGCAAGCGACATGCCGCCGCGCAAGGAGGCACCGGACCGCGACGCCGATTTCTGGATCTGGTCGGAAACGGTCGGGGTCGAGAGCTCCCGCTTCGACAGCCGCTACGCGGAAACGACGCATCATACCCGCGAAGAGCGCTGGGACGCGTCCCACCCGGCGATCGCCGTCAATCTCGACGCCTGCATCGCTTGCGGGTTGTGCGAACGCGCCTGCCGCGAGGTGCAGGTCAACGACGTGATCGGCATGGGCTATCGCGGCGGCGAGTTGCGCCCGATCTTCGACCTCTCCGATCCGATGGGCTCCTCGACTTGCGTTGCCTGCGGCGAATGCGTACAGGCCTGCCCGACCGGCGCGCTGCAGGAAAAAAGCGTAATGGACGCGCCCGCGCGCAAGACCGTGCTCACGGCCGAGCGCACCGTCGACACGCTCTGCCCCTTCTGCGGCGTCGGCTGCCAGACGACCGTCCACGTCAAGGACGGGCAGATCATCAAGGTGGACGGGCGCGATGGCGCGGCCAATGAAAACCGGCTTTGCGTCAAGGGACGCTTCGGCCACGACTACATCCGCCACCCGCACCGGCTGACCAAACCGCTGGTGCGCCGCGACGACGTGCCCAAGGCCGGCGACGCGATGCTCAACCCAGCCAATCCCTTCGACGTCTTCCGCGAGGCGACCTGGGAGGAAGCGCTGGAGCGCGCGGCCGGCGGACTGGCCCATATCCGCGACACGATGGGCGGATCGGCCCTTGCCGGCTTCGGCTCGGCCAAGGGCTCGAACGAGGAAGCCTATCTGTTCCAGAAGCTCGTGCGGCAGGGCTTCGGCACCAACAACGTCGACCATTGCACGCGGCTGTGCCATGCCTCCTCCGTTGCAGCGCTGATGGAGGGGATCGGCTCCGGCGCGGTCTCTGCGCCCTTCCGCGCGGCGGAAGACGCCGACTGCATCGTCGTGATCGGCGCGAGGCCGACGCAGAACCATCCCGTTGCCGCCACCTATCTCAAGCAGGCTGCCAAGCGCGGCGCGAAGCTCATCGTCATGGATCCGCGCGGCCAGGACCTGATGCGCCACGCCAGCCATTCGCTGCGCTTCACGCCGGGCAGCGACGTCGCAATGCTCAACGCCCTGCTGCATGTGATCATCGCGGAAGACCTTTACGACGCCGACTATGTGGCCAATCACGTCGACGGCTTCGAGGCGCTGAAGAACAAGGTCCGCGACTTCTCGCCGGAGGCAATGGCGAGCGTCTGCGGCATCGATGCCGACACCCTGCGCGACGTGGCACGCACCTATGCCACGAGCGAGCGGTCGATCATCTTCTGGGGCATGGGCGTATCGCAGCATGTCCACGGCACCGACAACGCCCGCTGCCTGATCGCGCTGGCGCTCGTCACCGGCCAGATCGGGCGACCCGGCACCGGACTGCATCCGCTGCGCGGTCAGAACAACGTTCAGGGCGCATCCGACGCCGGACTGATCCCCATGTTCCTGCCCGACTACAAGTCTGTCGAGAATGCCGACATCCGAAGCGCCTATGAAGATGCCTGGGGCCGCACGCTCGACCCTGCGCGCGGACTGACCGTCGTGGAGATCATGGACGCGATCCATGCCGGCGACATCCGCGGCATGTACATCATGGGCGAGAATCCGGCGATGTCGGATCCCGACCAGATCCACGCGCGCGCAGCCCTTGCCAAGCTCGACCACCTGGTGGTTCAGGATATCTTCCTGACCGAAACCGCCTGGCACGCGGATGTGGTGCTGCCGGCCTCCGCCCATGCGGAAAAGCTCGGCACCTACACCAATACCAACCGCCAGGTGCAGCTCGGTCGCCCGGCCGTGGCCCTTCCCGGTGCCGCGCGGCAGGACTGGGAACTGATCGCCGAGATCGCGCGGCGCATCGGGCTCGACTGGCCGTATCAGCATGTCGGCGAGGTCTATGAGGAAATGCGGGCGTTCATGCCGTCACTCGCGAATATCTCCTTCGAACGCGTGGTGCGCGAGGGCTGCGTCACCTATCCGGCCTCAAGCGAGGATGCCCCCGGCGACGACATCATCTTCAAACGGGGCTTTCCCACCGCCTCCGGCAGGGGACGCCTGGTTCCCGCCGACCTCATTCCGCCCGACGAGATGCCGGACGAGACCTATCCGCTGGTCCTGACCACGGGCCGCATGCTGGAGCACTGGCACACCGGCGCGATGACCCGGCGCTCGTCGACCCTCGATGCGCTGGAACCGGGGCCCGTGGCGGCGATGAACCCGCGCGAGATCGACGCCCGCGGCCTCAGTGCAGGCGACGCGGTGACGGTCACGACGCGCCGGGGCGCGATCACCGCAACCCTGCGCGCCGACCGCGACGTGGCGGACGGCATGGTGTTCGTGCCGTTCTGCTTCTTCGAGGCCCCCGCCAACCGGCTGACGAACGCGCAGCTCGATCCCTTCGGCAAGATCCCGGAGTTCAAATATTGCGCGGCGCAGGTGACCTCGCTGGGCGGGCTCCACCGCGAGGCCGCCGAATAGTCCTCCCGGCGCACCGGTCGGCGGCAACCGCCAACGAAAAAGGGAGTGCCGCCTGTTCCGCGACACTCCCTGCCTTCCCGGGGAAACTCCCCGGCGTTGCGCCAATCGATCAGGCGGCGGACTGCTTGCGTGCCTCGGCCCGGCGGTCCGGCCCCTTGTAGTTCGGATCGCGGCCCTTGCGCCGGTCGAGGGCGCCTTCCCGGATCTCGACGAAGAAGCCGCGGATCTGCTCGGCGATTTCCGTCGACTGGGTCCGGAGGCTGCCGGAGACGGAGAGGAAATCCTCCGCCGCATGCTCGGTCTTGTCGATGGCATCGTTCACGCCGGAGACGTTGCGCGTCAGCGTCATCGTGCCCTGGGCCGCGTGCTGCACGTTCATGGAGATCTCGCGCGTCGCGGCCCCCTGCTCCTCGATCGCTGCCGCAATTGCCGCCGTCAGCGTGTCGATCTCGCCGACGGTGGAGGAAATAGAGCCGATGGTATCGACGGCACGCGTGGTCGCTGCCTGCACCTCCGACACCTGATTGGCGATGTCCTCGGTCGCCTTGGACGTCTGGCTCGCGAGCTGCTTCACCTCCTGGGCGACGATCGCAAAGCCGCGCCCGGCCTCGCCGGCCCGTGCGGCCTCGATGGTGGCGTTGAGCGCCAGCAGGTTGGTCTGTTCGGCAATCGCCTGGATGAGACCGATCACGTCTCCGATCTTCTGGGCCGACGTCGAGAGACGGCCGATTTCCTTCGACGCGCTCTCGGTCACCGAGCTCGCCCGGCGGGCGACATCGGAGGCACCCGTAATCTGGCGGCCGATCTCCTCGATGGAGGACGACAGCTCTTCCGCCGCAGACGCAACGGTCTGGACGCTCACCGACGTTTCCTCTGAGGCAGCCGAGGCCGAGACGGCCTCTTGCGAGGCGGAACTCGCCACGTCCGACAGCGTGCCGGCCTGCTGCTGCATCCGGTCGGCGGTCTGGTCCACGGTCCGCAGGGATGCCTCGACCTTTTCCTTGAACCGGTCGACCGCATCGCTCAGGTGGCGGGTCTGCGCTTCCTGCGCTTCCATCAGGATTTGCTGGTAGGTCGAAATCGCGAAATCGAGATCGAGCAGAACGGCCTTGTTCAGCACCTGCACCGACTGGATCGCCTTGTTCGGCGCGAAGCGGAACTTGCGCATGACAATGGCGATCAGCTCATTGAGAACGAATTGATAGCCGGCGATATACCAGCGCGGCTCAAGACCGATGCGGCTGTGGGCACGTCCGATGCGGTCGATGCTCTTCACATAGTCATCGTCGAAGGCGCCGGTGAACAGCCTCTTCCAGTGCTTCTTCTGTGCCGATTCAAGAGACGCCTGGCGATCGCCGACCAGAGCCGCCAGCTCCGGCTGCTTGACGATGTGGGAGTAGAACCTGTTCAGGATCTCATCCAGGCGCGGCTCCACGACCGGCCACATGCTTTGAAGACAGCGCCTCGCCTCTTCGTCGACCCGCGCGAATGCGACCCGCACCTCAGACCTATGCTCATTTGTTGTCGACATCGGATCACCTCATTCAGCCACTGAAGCCAGAATGGGCAGACCCGGTTACAAATTAGATAACAACAAAGAATGTTTTACGGAAAAATCATTCGGTCTCGAGAAAAACCCGGAGATATTCCCCAGAGTAAACAGAAGGGCGCCAGCAAAAATTCATATATCGCGAAAAATTACAGTATTGAGCACCGAGAAATATGTAGATCTACATATTCCGCCTACCGTCACAGCTCGACGCCGCACGACCGCCCCCTCAGCCGGACTCGGCGGAGCGACAGGATGTAGCGGACAAAGCCTGAAACGAGTCGGCGAGCGCGGCAAGCATGTTTGAAAAAGCGCTGGCTGGGGCGGCAGGATTCGAACCTGCGAATGGCGGCACCAAAAGCCGCTGCCTTACCACTTGGCGACGCCCCAACGCGCGACGACGTGTATAACCAGCCCCTTGCGCTCACGCAAGAGTCGCTTCGGGCTGCGGCCGCTACAGTCCCCAGGGCGTTCACATGAAACGCACCGGCGCGATCCATGGCACGAAGACCCCTGTCCAACGGACAGGAGCCCTCGTACGCCGGTTCTATGCGCGCGGCTTTATCGCGCGCCGGACGCCCACTCGGGGAGCGAGCCCGCCACCACGCCGAACACGGTCGTGAGGATCAGATACCCGAGCGTCGAGATCACCAGAAGCGCCGCGATGTTGTGAAGGCTTCCGTAGCGGGCCATCTGGGGAATGGTGACATGGCCTGAGGAGAACACCAGCGCGTTGGGCGGCGTTGCGACCGGCAGCATGAAGGCCATCGATGCCGACAGCGCGGCGGGAACGGCGAGCATCAGCGGGTTTTCGCCGATGTTCTGCGACAACGCCGCCAGCAGCGGCAGGAAGGTGGCGGCCGTTGCGGTGTTCGACGTCACCTCCGTCAGGAGAAGAATGACAAGGGCGACGATCACGATCAGCAGAAGGATCGGAACGCCCCCGGCGATGCCTCCGATCAGTCCGCCGATCCAGGTATCGAGGCCGGAGGCGGCCACCGCGCCGGCAAGGCTCAGCCCGCCGGCGAAGAGCATCAGGACGCCCCAGGGCAGCTTCGACGCGGTCGTCCAGTCGAGCAGGGCGACCCGCGCCCCGGTCCGGTCCCGGCCGCTTCCCGCCGGGAGAATGAACAGGAGCAAGGCGGCCCCGATGGCGATGCTGGCGTCATTCAGGCCCGGAACATAGGTCTGCAACCACGACCGCAGCACCCAGAGCACCGCCGCCGAGGCGAAGACGATGCCGACCATCGCCTCGGCCCGCGACATCTTTCCGAGTGTGCGCAGCTTGTCGCAGATCAGCTCGCTGGCGCCGCCGATCTCCTCTCGCGGAAGCCGGATGGCAAGGCGCGTGAGCAGCAGCCAGGAGATCGCCAGCATCGTTGCCGCCACAGGAACGCCGATCAGCATCCAGCGGCCGAAGCCGAGATCATAGCCGTAGGTCTGGCGCATCGCCCCGGCCAGCAGGGCGTTCGGAGGGGTGCCGATCAGCGTCGCGACACCGCCGATCGATGCCGAATAAGCAACACCCAGCATCAGCGCAAGGGCGAAGGCGCCGGCCTCCTTGCCGCCGGTTTCCTCCTGGATCAGCCCGATCACGGAGACTGCAATCGGCAACATCATCACCGTCGTCGCCGTATTTGACACCCACATCGACAGGAAGGCGGTCGCCAGCATGAAGCCGCCAACAATCTGAGGGCGGCGAGATCCCGTGCGCGAAACGATGGAGAGCGCGATGCGCTGGTGGAGGTTCCAGCGTTCCATCGCAGCGGCCAGCATGAAGCCGCCCATGAACAGGAAGATGGTGGCGCTGGCATAGGGCGCGGCGGCGGCCTTGACGGTGCTGGCGCCCGTCAACGGAAACAGGACCAGCGGCAGCAGGGCGGTGGCGGCAATGGGGATCGCCTCGGTGATCCACCAGATGACCATGAGGGCCGCGACCGCGACGACCCGCCAGCCGGCGACCGACAACCCCTCCGGCGGCGGCAACACCACCAGCAGTGCGAAAACGGCAAGCCCCGTCAGCATGGGCACAGGCCGCAAGGTGGCGCCCGAGGCCTCCTTTCCCGCCTGCCAGGACAGGCTCTGGTCCTGATGCGGGCCCTTCCCCTTGGTGGTCATGACAGTTCTTCCTCCCCGAATTCCAGATCAGACGGCGCCGGGCACGCCGGACCCAGGGCGCATGATCCCCCGTCCGGCGCGCGCGTCCACGCGCCTTGCAATTGATGGCCCGCGCCCGGCGCGGCTGTGTTCAAAGAAACGCGTCGAGCGCGGCAAGCAGGTCGTGCGGCACCTCCTCCTGGGGGCTGTGGCCACAATCGAGCGCATGACCGCGCACGTCGTCGGCCTTCTCGCGCCAGGTGGCCAGCACGTCATAGAGAGCCCCGACGGTTCCGCGCCCGCCCCACAGCGCCAGCAGCGGCGCGGTGACGCGGGCATGCGCGTCCTCGGCATCGTGGACGAGGTCGATGGTGGCGGCGGCGCGATAGTCCTCGCAAACCGCATGCCGCATCGCGGGATCGCGATAGCAGCGGCGGTATTCCTCCATCACCCGCGGGTCCGAGGCGCCGGCGACCTTGATCTGACCCGCGATATGACGCTCGAGAAAGAAATCCGGATCCGCCGCGATCAGCCGTTCCGGCAAGGGATAGGGCTGGATCAGGAAGAACCACCAGAAGTACCGGCGGGCGAACTCCATGTCGGTGCGGGCATACATCGTCGCCGTTGGCGCGATATCGAGAAGGACCAGTTTTTCCACCGCATCTGCATGATCCAGCGCCAGGCGATGCGCCACCCGCGCGCCGCGATCATGGCCGACGACCGAAAACCGCTCATGACCGAGGGCCCGCATCACGGCCACCTGATCGGCCGCCATGGCGCGCTTGGAATAGTTCACATGCCCCTCGCCGCCCTCGGGCTTTGCGCTGTCGCCGTAGCCGCGCAGGTCGGTGAGAACCACCGAGAACCGGCGGGCAAGCATCGGCGCCACCTTGTGCCAGCTCAAATGGGTCTGCGGGTGGCCATGCAGCAACAGCAGCGGCGGGCCCTCGCCGCCGGTGGCGGTGCGGATGCGGGTGCCGTCCGCATCGATGTCGCGCCAGGTGAAGCCTGGCAGAATGCCGGGAAACCCCGAAACCTCGCTCATGCCGCGCCTCCCCGCGCGAGCCAGGGCGCCTCGGCGAAATAGGCGGCCTCAAATTCACGGATCTGCTCTTTCATCTGCAAGGTCGTGGCGATGCGGTCGCGCCCCTCCATCAGGGCCTGCCGCCGCGACGGCTCGATCTCGAACGCCAGACGCAGGCCGCCGCAGGTGACGGTCCTTTCCACAAGATCCACGGTGAGCTCCGCCCCATCGGGCCCGGCCGCGCGGAACAACCGGTCGCGGTCGTCCTCGCCAAGCGAGATCAGCAGCAGACCGTTGTTGGCGGCGTTGTCGGCGAAGATACCGGCAAAGGTGGTCCCGATCAGCGCGCGGATGCCGTATTGCAGCGTCCCCCACCCCGCGTGCTCCCGCGACGAGCCGCAGCCGAAATTCGGTCCGGTCAACAGGAAGCGGACATCGCGCATCGTCTCTCGGTTCAGGATGAAATCGGGCCGCGTCCGCCCCTTTGCGTCAAAGCGCAGATCGTGGAACAGGCCACGGGCCAATCCGGCACGGTCGATGCCTTTGAGGAACACCTTGGGCATGATCACGTCGGTATCCACATTGGCGGCGGGCATCGGCGCGGCCATACCCGTAACACTCAGAAACTTCTGCACTTACATCTCCCGTGACGCAAGGCTGCGAACGTCGGCAAGCCGACCGGCGACGGCGGCGGCCGCCACCATCGCGGGGCTCATCAGATGGGTCCGGCCGCCGCTACCCTGGCGGCCCTCGAAATTGCGGTTGGTGCTGGAGGCGCAGCGTTCGCCGGGCGCCAGCACATCGTCGTTCATGGCAAGGCACATCGAGCAGCCGGACTGGCGCCATTCGAAGCCCGCCTCGATGAAGACGCGGTCGAGCCCCTCCGCCTCGGCGGCGCGGCGCACACTGGACGACCCGGGCGACACCATGGCCCGGACGCCCGGGGCGACGCGGCGCCCGCGCAGGATCGCCGCCGCGTCGCGCAGGTCGGCAAGCCGGGCATTGGTGCAGGAGCCGATGAAGGCGCGGTCGATGGCGATCTCCTCGAACCGGACACCCGGTTCAAGCCCCATGTAGGCAAGCGCGCGGACCGCGTCCCGCCGCCGGTCTTCCGGCAGGGACGCCGGATCGGGCACGGCGCCGTCGATGGCGCCGGACTGGTCCGGGCTCGTGCCCCAGGACACCATCGGCGCGATCTCGCCGGCGTCGAGCACGACCTCGCGGTCGAAAACGGCCTCCGCGTCGCTCGCAAGTGCCTGCCAGACGGGTCTTGCGCGGGCGAGCATCTCCGCCGACGGTGCGCGCGGGCGCCCGGCGATATAGTCGAACACCTTGTCGTCCGGGGCCATCAACGCGACCCGCGCACCGCATTCCACCGACATGTTGCAGATCGTCATCCGCGCTTCCACGTCGAGCGTGTCGATTGCCTCGCCGACGAATTCCAGCGCATGACCGGCGGCGCCGTCGGCGCCGATCCCGCGGATCAGCGCCATGACGAGATCCTTGGCGGTGACGCCGACCGGCAGGTCCCCGACCACGGTGGCGCGCATGGTCTTCAAGCGCGTGTAGGTCAGTGTCTGCGTCGCCAGCAGGTGCTCGATATCCGAGGTGCCGATGCCGAAGCCGACCGTTCCGAAGGCGCCATAGGTTGCCGTGTGGCTGTCGCCCGCCGCGATCACCAGGCCGGGAAGCACCCAGCCGAGCTCCGGCAGCACGACATGCTCGATCCCCTGACGCGGGTCGAGCACGTCGAACATCTCGATCCCGAAATCGCGCCCGTTTTCGGCGAAATAGTCGATCTGCCGCTGCGCGTTCGCATCCTCCACGGCGCCGCCGCGATCCGGGGCCGTCGAGTTGACATGATCGACGACGCCGAGTGCCGCTTCCGGCCGCCAGACATCACGCCCCGCATCCCGCAGGCCGGTGAAGGCCTGGGGGCTGGTGTATTCGTTCAGGACGGTGCGATCGACATAGAGCAACAGTTGCGACCCGGGGCCGTCCCGGTCGTCCAGCGCCCGTATCTTGTGCCGGTCGACGATTTTGTCGTAGAGGGTTCGAGGCTGCATTTCGAAAGCTCTCCTTCCTTCGGTGCCGAAGCTTAGTCTGACGAAGCGCGCGTCAGCCAATGCCGGTTGGCGATCAATTCATGCAGCAAACGACGGGCGGGACATCGACAATGGAGACGAACTGGCTGGAAGACTTCCTGAAACTCGCCGAGGAGGGCAACTTCTCGCGCGCGGCGGAAGCACGCAATTCCAGCCAGCCGGCCTTCAGCCGTCACATTCGCGGACTGGAGGATTGGGTCGGCACAAAGCTCATCGACCGCGACACCCACCGCATTGCGCTCACCGAAGCGGGCGAGACCTTTCGCACAGTGGCCGAGGACGTGCTGCGCCGGCTTGCGCAGGGCCGCGACCAGGCCCGCGAGGTCGGCGGCGCGGAAGCGGGAACGCTGCGCTTCGCCGCGACCCATGCGTTATCCCTCACCTTCTTTCCCGACTGGCTGCGCGATCAGGGCGACGACCAGGACCTGGCAACCGTCAGCCTGCTCGCCGACAACATGCAGGCGTGCGAAAAGATCATGCTGGCGGGCAAGGCCGATTTCCTGCTGTGCCACCACCACCCCGCGTCGCCCCACCGGCTGGAGCCCGGCGGGTTTTGCTCGATCCGCCTGGGCGAGGACCGGCTGGTCCCGGTGTGCCTGCCGGAGGCGGACGGGCGGGCGCGCTTCGCCCTCCCCGGACGCGCGGACGAGCCTTTGTCCTATCTTGCCTATGACGATCGCTCGGGAATGGGACGGATTCTCGCCGCGGCCCAGGTGATCTCCGAACGCCGCGCGGCCCTTCGCCCCGTGTTTCGCTCGCATCTGGCGACCGCACTGCTGCGCATGGCGCGCGACGGCAAGGGAATCGCCTGGGCGCCGCACAGCCTGTGCGCGCCCGATCTCGCCAGCGGACGGCTCGTCCGGGCCGGGAGCGAAGACTGGGATGTGCCGATGGAAATCCATCTGTTTCGCCCGCGGGCCAGGCAGGGCCACGCCGTCGAGAGCTTCTGGAGCCGCGCGCTCGCCGCGACCGGCCAGCATCAGGCTTGATTGCACCAAGCCGGCGCGCGGCGCGCGCCTTTTGCTCTGCGGGCAAATCCTCCAGCGCCACCCCCGCGCTCGCACATCCCCATTTCAGGCCAGGCCGAGGCCTGCAAAACCGGCCGGAACGGAGATCCTCGCACTCATCCACAGCCGCAATCATTTTCCGTTGGACGACAGGGTTGCGGAGGCGCGGGCGTGGTGATATTAACCCGCGACGCTTCAGAGAGACGCCGCCTTCCCGGGACGGAAAATCGCCTCTGAACGCGATATCGGAGTGTAGCGCAGCCTGGTAGCGCACCTCGTTCGGGACGAGGGGGTCGCAGGTTCAAATCCTGCCACTCCGACCACTATCTTCAAGCATTTAGCGATATTCGAAATAGGCCAACACAGGCGCCCCGACAGATATCCCGACAGAAATACATTTATCTCAAATCGGGCAGATGCTTCCGCTTCAGATACCCTTGGGAAACGAGAGTGAAAATCAGCGCATCCCTGTTGGGTGAGCAGATGATCGTGACCTCATACAAGCCAGGGTCATCGCGCTTGAAGGCCCGCAAGGCGCTGGCGACCTGTTCTTCAGTCCATTCCTGCTCGCGGGTGGAAGTCAAGCCTCTCTCCTGTCTGGATTGTCAATGCTCTCGCACAAGGAGAGGGTGCCGCATTCGGTCCGCCGCACCCTCAAAGTTGAATGACCGCCGCGGTCGTCAGGCAACGAGCGCGTAGAGAGGATCGGTGGGCACTGTCTTTTCGAGAACGCTTCCGGTGATCCCGCTTGCCTCCCGCAGCCCGTCGATCATCGCTTCGTCTGTTTTGAACAGCCCCGCGTAGGTCATCACCCGACCGAACCGCATCGGGGTTCCGATCGTCTCGGCCTTGCAACGCGCCCGCTGAAAAAGCCGCGCCATCGTCGCGTCATACACTGAGACAATCTGACGAAGACGGATCAGCGATCCGATTTCCGCCATTCCGAGGAGAAGCTCGGCGGTCACTTCATTGACCGCACCGGCTCTCCTGGCCTTGCAGGCATAATCCGGATCGATCGAGAACCGCGAACTCTCCCAGATCAACGGATCTGCAATTGTCAGATCGTCCGGGAGCAGTCCCGAAAACACGTCTCGCAACATGTTCGGCCCCGTTGTCGGCAGCAAACGAACGCTGCCCCTCACATCGCCGTTCACTGGATCGATCGACAGCATATAGAGCGGATTCTGATCGTCGAACTCGTCGATCTCCCACCCGTCCTCGATGCGAACGTCCCACCGCAACCGATGATGGAACACCTCGGCACGAATGGTATGCATCCGATCGATTTCATACATATGACGCAACCGATCACAACCCTGAATAAGTCTGATCATAACAAGCTCCCCTGTTGGAACGACGGAATCATGACAAGGGAAAGCGCGCCGATATACTCCGTAAATTTACCGAATAGACAATTTTAACTAAATAAAACAAGCATCTATATTTCAAATTAGCCTCAAACGCAGCGCTCTTGTTACGGAATGCGTTGTATTCACGGCATTGAGCTTCAGACGTGAGAACTCCATGTACGATTGAACCGTTCCACGGCGAATTCCCAGAATGATCGCAATCTCCTCATACGTTTTCCCCTCAGAAGCCCATTTCAAACACTCGATCTCTCGCTTCGTAAGGCGGGGAATAACTTCGCTAACTCGTTCAACTCTCAAGATCATTTCATGAACGACATTCGCGATAAGCTGGAAATCACGCATATAATGTGTTCGCAATCTGATCCACTCTCGATCTGTTTCCTCGCTGGTAATCGACAGCATGGCTGCCTCTCCGTTTACACCCCGGATTGGCATCGTCATGCCTTGCCTACCAACACCAAACTCCTGGGCTTCGCCAAAGAATGTTTTCAGAGGGCCACTCGTCTTGTCGAAAGTCGACCAATCGGTCGGGAGCATGCGTTGCAACCCCGCACTCAAAACAGGGTCGATGGAGACATAGTCATTCTTCTTGTAATGCTGAACCCATGCATCATCATACGTTACGGCAAGATAGGGCTCCCGAGCAGTCAACTCAGGAATTCGCGCAGCAAAGTACACTACGTTCTTCAATCCGTAGGCGGCCCTGATCCGATCAAGAAGCGCCATTCCTTCATTTGGGTTGGCTATCGTGTTGAGCTGATCAATCACCTCTGAGAAGAACACATTTTTCATTCTCACCCCCACCAGCTTCACCTAGGAGTGGAAAATTTAGCACTATCGCGTCATGGGCGCGAAGCCTCTTGATTCAGGAGAATGCGACTGCCGATTTTATGAATGATATCGTCGACATCCTCCGACAGCTCCTCATCGAGCTCGCTCAGCTCTTCACGACAGAACTGCAATGCTCCCATGACGTAGCTCAAGATACTCGTCGTGGTATCAGGTGGAAGTGCGCCTGCCATTTTGCGTTCTCCTCAGTTGCCCACAATCCTAAAGAGGACACAGAGGCCTGCGTATTGCGCAATTCATGGGGGCAACGTTACCCCCGTAGAATTGTGGAGTTGACAAGGTCGCAATCCCAAACAATCGCAATGGTTGCTTTTTTCTAACAAAGATTGAAATATGCGTTTTCGAGATCAATGATCGAGCTTGGATATGACCAAAGCGGACAGCGGAAAAGAAATCATCAGGCGCATTGAAGAGCTTGCTGCGTTTTTCCATCGGCGAGGGCTTCAAGAGGAGGCAGAAAGAATGGAGAGGATCCTTTTCTTTGCCCACTTCGAAGTCATTGGGAACAGAGATGCAATCTCGTATATCGAAAGTCTTATGCCAAGCAATATCCAAATTTTAATCGCGCGAGACAGAAATGAAAACATCATTAAAGGATACTTCTCAACCGAAGACCGGCTCAAATCAGGCAAACATTGTGACGATATACATGGAGAGCGGCACCTGCCTTGAGAGCACTATAGAAGAGGCCTTAATTGCGCTCGATAGGCTTGAGCGACGCCTCAAGTTCGCCTCCCTACCCCATCGGCAGAAAGAACTTAGATTACGGATCGACGCCTATCGCAGAGCTTTGGAGAACCACGGTTGACCCCCTTGCCGCGGCGCCATCAATGCGCGTAGCTTGCAATCCAAAATTGAAGCTATTGGGGGGAATTCATGTCGCTGAAAATCACCGGCCTTGCGGCCGCGACCGCTCTTGCTTTGGCCGGCTGCGCCAAGTCACCGGAATCGATCGCACCGGCCTACATCTCCCCCCTCCAGTACCAATCCCTCGACTGCTCTCAACTGTCTGCCGAGTCAGCGCGGATTGAACAGGCATTGACGCAGGTTTCGGAACAACAGCGGAACGCCCGCACCAACGACACCGTTGGTGTCATCCTTCTCGGACTCCCCGTCAGCTCGCTCTCAGGCGGAAACGTTTCTGACCAGGTAGCGCGCGTGAAGGGTGAGCAGGAGACCCTTCGCAAGGTCATGATTGAGAAGAAATGTTAGGCATAGGCGGCAATTTCCATGCGCTGGCCTTTCATGCCCGCCTTTCCACCAGCGATTAACTCGGTCAGGACAGAACGGCCCCGGCCATTGCGGAAAACCTATATACGGTCACGGCCGGTCGCTCGACTAGGGCCCGCTCGCTCCTCGCCGGGATTACAGCATCATTGGCGAGACGCGGTTCTGCGCCCCGCTAACGCGCAGCGCCTACGAACACCGCGGCGGCGCGAAAACGATCGTTAACACGAAGCATCAAAGACGCTTGGCTTTATTTCATTTCCGCAAGCAAAATGATTGAAAGAAAAATAACCCTTCAAATCATGCAAAATTTCAAATTTTTTATCCAAATATGATTATACGAAAAACATATTATTTAATTGCTTTGAAGAATTTTATCTGACAAACTACTTAGCAAATCAGGAGGCTCACCAAGCCGTCCAGCCACCATCGACAGGCAACGTAGCCCCATTGATGTAACTTGCCGTTGGGGACGCGAGAAACGCGACAACACCGCCGATCTCGGATGCTTTCCCAATGCGCCCCAACGGGATCTTCTTCTCAAGACTTGAGATCAAATCGGGCGAACGTCTCTGAGTTTCTGGCGAGGGGAAAGCGCCTGGGGTCAGAACATTGAAGCGAATGCCCTCCGGCCCGAATTCACAGGCTGCATAACGAGTCCATTGGATGAGTGCCGCCTTGGCTGCGCCGTAGAAAGCGGCGTTTGCTCCATGTTTGTCCGGATAGACCCGAAGATCGGGACTTACGACGCCATACATGGAGGCGATGTTGACGACGGCAGCATCACCTCGCTTAGCTCTTGCGGCGCGCAGGTTCGGTAATGCACGCCTCACCAGCCTTTGCGCTGCGACGACCGCCACCTCATAACTTTCTCGGTAACCGTCATCATCTGCAACCTCAACTGCTCCAGCCCCCCCCGCATAGGCGTTGTTGACCAAGATATCGAGGGGCTCTGCTCCAAGGCGCCCAAAAAATTCATCGACCTGATCGACGTGGGTGATGTCGAAAGCGGCAGGAAAGGCCATGAACCCCTCCTTTGCAAAGTCCTCGGCAAGACGAGTAACCGTGGCCAAGTCCCTTCCGTTCAAATAAACCCCGGCACCGGCCGCCATCAGCTCTCGCGCAATACTCAGGCCAAAATAGCCAGTGGCGCCGGTTACAAGTGCCGTCTTGTCAGCAAGTGAAAACATGCTTCCCTCCCTCTGCTACGCCCGCAGCCATCTAGCGGGGTCCAGGGTTTCTGTCCCAAGGTGCGGTCGTCCCGCCCGTATCCGGACAAGATCTCCCGAGGTCAAAGGCGCCGTCCGGCAGTTTTGCAGGTTCTCACGCATCTGGTCTACGGTTTCGGCCCCAACCACAAGACCATCGACCCAATCCTGTGCCCGGCCCCAGGCGAGGCACAGATCCTGCACATTCCGCCGCCGCCCCGCCCGAACCTCCGACAACAGCCAGCTTCGAACATTCCCTCCATTGGCAACATGTGCGCGGTGCCAGTGGTCTGGCTTATCGGAAAGGAACAGCCCCTGCAGCAAGGAACTGCGCCCGTGGATGGTCAACGGCCGTTGTTTCCTGATACGCTGAACCTCCGGTAGCGCTCTGTCCCATCGATGATCGAGAATATTGACCGGCAACTGGATATGTCGGACGCAATCCTCAGAAAGAGCCTGCAAAAGTTCTTCCGGCGACTGCACCGACACACCAAACGCGGAAATACCACCAGCCTCAAGTTCGCTGTGCATGATGTCTGCAACTAGGCTGCCTTCCAGGCGATAATCTTCCCAGCGGTGCAGAAGGACCGCGTCGAGCCTGTGTCGTTTTAGGGACCGGCGCGACTCGGTGAGGCTGGAGCGCACGAGATCTGCCAGCTTAGAGGCATCTCTCCCCGACCCTTCATGCGTAAGGCGAAGCGGCAGCAACTTGGTTGCCAGTTTGACCGGCCAACGGCCGATAGCTTCAAGCGCCGTCCCGATGGCTTCCTCGCTTCCCGGATAGGCTCGCGCCGTATCTATCCAGCCGACACCAGAATCCCTAGCAAGACACAGGATCCTGCATACCGTCTCTGGAACCGGCGCTCCGGTCGCGTTGGCAATGCCATAGGGCGCGCCGAACTGGGCCCCACCGACTACAAGTTTCATTGCTATAGCCCCTGCTCTGGGCGCACGGTCTCCCCGACCCTGCCTTTGGGAAGACGCGTCTTGAGTTTCAACTCCTGGATAAGATCCTCATCCGACTGATACTTCACAAGCATCCTGGTGTTGGAGCCGGCAAGATCCGGCTGCCGGTCCAGTATCGAGAACACATTTTCCAGAGTGTGCGGAAGCCCAGCTTGCCCAAGCTGGTCAAACAGCGCCACGAACAGATCGTAGTCTTCCTGGTAATCCATCGTGAGCCGATAGTCCCTGACAAGGTGTGGCGGCAGCGTGACGACATTCACGGAAAACACGTCGGGATTGTTTTCGAAATACCAGTTCATATATTCCGACATCGGCGCACCCCCGAGCCCTTCGAAGACCCGGCGCATTGCTTCGACGTTGATGATATGGGCACCTGTTCCCACCGCATCATTTTCCGCACGGGTAAAGTCGGCACCCGTTCTAAAATGGCTTTCCAGGAGATAGTCCGCGATTTCCGGAGAAATGACGGGATTGTCCCCGGTCGCACGCACGATTACATCAATCCCCTCGTCGCGGGCAAGATCGAGATAACGCTTCATCACATCGTCCGGGTCTCCTTGGAAAAACCCGCAGCCCATTTTTCGAGTGGCCGTCTCCAGAACAGCATCCTGATTAAGGGTCGACGTCGCAAGATAAACCGCATCAACCCGTCGGATCCGCTGGCAGTTTTCAATGCAGCGTTCGATCATCGGCTGGCCGCCGAGTGGTAGCAGGGCCTTATTCTCCAGGCGCGAGGATTTCATCCGGCAGGCGATAACGGCCGCGATCCGCGCGGTTCTGAAGGAGGATTTAAAGAAAGCATCACCCCGACCATGGGTACGCGCCAGAACTTGGCCGTCGCCCTGCAGATCACGGATCTGGTCAGGTGCAAGCGGGAAGCCGCCCTGACGACGAAAAATCAAATCCCCGGCGCCCACGAGCGAACCCTCGCGCTTATTCCTTGCACAGCAAGGCAGCAGACGGCTTTTGGTCAAATAGGCTTCTTCGGCACGGTTGATGAACTCCGACGAGAACGACTGCACCACCGCATGCAGATGCTGCTCCATCTGACGGACTTCCAAGGGTTCCAGCGCAGACATTGCGTCATACTCCGTCTCCGCCCGGGAAAGACAGACATGTTTCTCCACGCTTCGACATCCTAGCGCGCAAGCGATCGCCGGCAAGACCAAGGCATATGGATCGGTGGCACTGATGTGGTCTGCAATGCCCAGATCAATGTCAGGAAACGCGGCCCGCAACACGGCAATCTTGTTGAGCTGGCAGTCTTCGATAGCAGTAGGATAGCTTTGAAAGCCGATCTGCAACGTTGTGTTGGTCCTCAAGAAGCCAACGTCGGCGAGTCTATCCAGAATGCGTTCGATCTCACTGATTTCAAATCCGGAGACATTTGCAATCAGGCGTGTGCCGGCGAGATCGAACGCCTGCAGCAAATTTAGTACCTCTTCATTCTGGAGCATCGACGCCTGCAGCTTTACCCCGAATACCCTGTCCCTATTATCTAGGAAGACGGCAATGCAGTTGGCGTCCGCCATTTCGAGCCAGACATCGTAAAAGTGCGACGCACGCGCGATGATCCGGCCCCAGGTTTCGCGCGGTATCTCAAGTTTCCGGTAGATGTCGAAAAACTCAAACGATGGCGTCGCCAGCGTCTCCGCTGAAATAGGGTGGAACTTTAACCCTTTACGCTGGGTTTCTTCGCTGGGAGCCAGATGATCCATCAGGACGAACAGCCTGTCCGGATCGCCCGCGTGAACACTGGCGGTCTCAAAAATAAGGTAAGGACTCATCCCGAAAAGTTCCTTGCAACGTGCCCCTCAACCGGCTTCGGATTCTGCTTTGACCAGTTTTCCACCTCCTCAACCAGCGCAGCGACAATCGATGACTTGTCTCCCGGGTCACCTCTCAGGAGGCGAACACACTCGTACCAAACATCCGAGCGCTCCGGTCCGATCTCCCGCCACCAAGTTTCTCCGTGATTGCTGAACAGCAGCCCCGGCGTTCCGGTCGCACCAGCGAGTTCAATGACGGCGGTACCCGGGCCAATGACGAGATCCAGATTGGACATCAGCGCGGCAACGCTATCGAAATCGTTGTACTGGTCGATATCCTCGAGATTAATAATCTTACCCGGGTAGCGTTCACGGACCCAGTCTAGTTCTTCCTCGCAATCATCGTATTGAAGGTTCACGAAGGTAATGTCTTTGAGGGCAAACAGGGGTTCCAGTTCCTCGATGTCGAGATAGTGTACGTTGCGCATCGCATTTGTGAGTTGGCTGCGCCAGCTTAATCCTACCAATCTAGTGTTCTTGGGCAGTCGCTCGCGGAATGCCGAGGCCTTTACCGGATCAGGCTTCAGATAAGGCGTGCGTTTAAAGTCACTATAATCCTTGCGGAAATGCCAGATAATTTCGGTAAAAAGCATAATTTTGTCTGCTTTTTCTACCGCTTCATGGCCATTGTTATCCAAAACCCGCCGTAAATCTGCGCCGGGTAGACGGTCAAATTCTCGATGCGGGAACTCGGCGCTGAACTCACGGGTTCTCCGCACCGGCGTCAGCCGGACTTGCGGGAAGGACCTGGAAAGAAGCGGCAGCAGTCGAGGGTCGCAGCACAAGCTAAAGGTGTCGTAGCCAAACCTATCACCGATCTCCGACAATAAAACGCTGTAGCGTATTTCCTCCGCTGGGCCGAAATCGCAGATAAGAAGGAGATCCTCCATCTGGAGCTCTTCTGAATTCTGGTATTTCTCCGCGCCATAATAAGCGATGAGCCGGTCTCGCATAGCGGTGTTGAGAAAGCAGCGGAAACCCCTTTCGATCTGCCGCAGCCCGAAGAAGATCGGCATGACCGGCCCTTCTAGCGGCAAGTCGATTTGGAGGTCTACACTCTCTAGGAAGTGCTGATGAGCAGTCTCAAAATGCCCCAAAATCTTTAGCAGGCGAAGCAGTTCCGTGTAGGTTGCCTTGCAGGGATCGCGAGCGACCGCCTGCTCCATAACCTGCACGGCACGCTGATAGTCGCCCACGCCCGCGAGGGCACGGGAAAAGGCCACCAGCGCGGTGTCGCTCCTGTCTCCCATTTCAATCAGTTCGGTCATGATTGTCAGGGCTTTTTGAGGTCGGCTCAGTTCCAGCCAGGCATTGGCTAGCCTAACCGACCGGGAGCCATCCATCGCAAGAATTGCATGGGACAGCGCAGCAGCATTTGACCGACCGAGAAATTCATTCAATCGAGCAAGCGTACGATTGACACGATCCGGGTTGAGAACCAGCTGAAGCGAAAAGGATTCTAGGATGTCTTCTAGCGTCTCATCGCCAGGCGTTGTTGACAAACACTCCACGTGATAGTTCACGCCAGCATTGTTGTGCCCTGATATATTCGCATACTTGAGCATGTCGGACAGGAGCCGCACAGAAGTTGTGTCGAAGGTCAGATCGGCGATCTTGATAGCAGGTAAAAGCAGGCCTGAATGGAGGTTCCCATTCAGCATCAGAGTGAGAACATGGTCCAGCGCCTTCTCATAATCCCTATGTTCGACAGCTCTTTCGCACATTGAATAAAGCAGCGCGACTTGTTCAAGGGTTTGAGGCAAAGGCTCGGAGGGTGCAGGTCCCCCGTCGTCATTGTCATCTGCAGCCAGGCCCGTGCGATTGTACTGAGCCTCCATCAGCTCGAACGATTTAGGGACTTCCTTGAGTTGCTCCAACAGCCAGGCCCATTGGATGGCATCAGTATTCTTCGGACGAATTTTCCCGAGCCGTGTCAGAAAGTCGGCGTAGATATCGGGCGCGATGAACTGTCGGACTTTGTTCAGGAATCTATTGCGTGCGTCGTCCGAATTCAGAACACCGCAAACCGCGTGAAGAAGGACAGACTGGTAGATCCTGCAACCAGGCGCCTTGAGCGTGCGGTGAAACGGAGCCTGGCAGATGAGCTCGTCAAAGTTCTCATGTGCCTGGCCCTTTTTCGCGAAAAGGAACGCCGGCCAATAGCTTGACTGAACTGTCGATTTCAGAACGTCCTTGCGCGGAGTCTCGTTGACCAGACTCTTGTGCGTCTTCTGGGTGATTACGATCCTGTCTGCAGATATGCGGCGGATCGCGGCCATCAAGCCGATATAGCTGTCGTCCAATGCGCCGAGGTATTTGGCATAAATAAGATAGGACCCTGCAAACAATTCAGCGAGGGAGAGCTGTCTCTTCCGCCGCAAAAGTGTAGCGCGGTCGTCGGTTAAGCCCCAGCCGGCATAGAACGGCGCGCCGAAAACCGTTACCTTCTTGCCTCTGAGCAGAGCCTCCAGACCGGACAGAGACGTAACCACATATACATGATCAATTCCGTCGAGAAATTGGGGTAATCCTTCTTCCGGCGAGGCCAGACGGCATATTTTCTGTACCCTCGAGAGCCGCGTCTTACTCTTGTGCAGACCCTTATAGATCTCTGGATGCGGTCGGTAGATTATCTCGCTGGTCGGATTCTCGAAGGCTGCAATCTCGATGATGTCTTCCATGGTCCAGCCATCAACATTGCCCTTGCGCATGGACATGTCTTTGTCTACCTGGCCGATCACCGCAACACGCTTTTTGCCCGTGAACTTTTTGAACGGATCATTCTCGGTGGTGAGCGGCGGATTGTACTTGGAAATCCCAAGACGGCAAAGAAGTGAGATCAACTCTTCCGCCTGTTGCAGTAACTTCGGATTTGACTGGAAATCGTAGTGATTTAGGACATCCTCTAAATCCGTTTGTGCCGAATGGTCATAGTGCAGAACGCCAGAGTAATCGAACACAAGAGAATACGGTGTCGTGTGGATGGCACCCAATTGGGCGGAGCGGACAAATCCATCTTCTACACGAGCATAGGCAATGTTCTTTTTCTTCAAATACGACAAAAGAAAATAAGGTTCATTATAACCCCAAATATATACGATTTTTGGCTTCTCAATCATCGCTCGAATAACGCCGGCGAAAAAGAAATAATTTTTCTTCATCGGCGCAAAAGCGCATCTGTAATCGGAAAGGAAGTCTGCTACAAAACCAAATTTCCAGTCATTAAAACCAACCAACAGGGCGATGGGCTTCTTCCCACCTGGCTCCTTCCAGCTTTCCCCGACCAAAAACATCTCCTCAAGCCCGACCGGCGCTGGAGACAGTTCATGCGGATTGATCAGCGTGTAAGGGTACTCGTACTTGTCAGTTTTTCCCTGCCTTCTGATACGAAGGATGGCGCTCCGCAGGAACGTCTTGATCCGTTCTGGCTCGCCAAACTTATCTTGGAGGGAGGTGCGAAAGAACTTCTGAATGACGCTCAGGTCTGCCATGGCAGGATCACAATATCTTTCTAACTAGGGAGAAAGCATTGGCTGCTTTCATCAATTTGACCGGCGCTACGTCCAGCGACAGAAGCGGTTGTAAAGCATTTTGAGCGGCCCTAGTCCTTCGGCGCATCCTTCCACTATAGCCCGTGCTTTAGCATGGAGTGGCACCCGAAGCGACTCGGCGGTCATCCGCGCACCATCCCGTGAGCCTCGTAGAGAGCGGCTCGCTCTTGGCCAAATAGGCTTGCGAATGCAGAAACAAATCAAGCATGGCAGACTCCCATACCATCCTGGATCACACTCCGCCATTCAATACAAATCAACAGGGCCCAAGCCTAGCGACAACAACACCGATTTCACCTCTGTCGCAATCCTGGAATTCGCTGATCGGCATAGGAACAATTAGCATCTTATCGCTCCGGGTAAGCCGATACAGAATGCGTTCATTGAATCATTTGACGGCAGGCTCAGGGACGATAGGCTCAACCTGTTCCCAAGCCGATCCGATTCCCGTATCGCCTTAACGTAGTGGCGAGCTGATTAAAACGCCAAACGCCCACACTCGCGGCTAGGCTGGCCCACCCTAACTGAATACGCCAAGACCTTTACCCGGCGCCGGGTCCATGGGCGACGCCCAATGGCCAGATCCTCGCCAATCCCCTTTCTTCCATCACGCTCAACCGGGCCAACACAACGCCCGGAGTCTACGTCACACCAAATATAAAGAGGAGGGCAACATCACCCCGCCCTATCACCACCGCCTCCCCCATTCCGCGTAAGCACCTGATCGATCCGGCGGTTGAGTTCCGCCTGCCCCTGCCGAATGTCCATCAAGAGCTCACGTAACGCATCTTGAGACCGGTCGTGATCGTCGCGACGCACATACTCATCACGAACGCGGTTTATCCGCTCGTGGAGTCGGTCATCACCTTCGCGCGAATGGCGAAGCGCATCCTCGTCTCCTTTTCGGATAGTTGCCAGCATGTGACGATCCCGCATCAGCAACCCTCCAATGACGGTTGCAATACCGATCGCTACGGTGACAATCCACTTAAGATCATCTCCCATCACTGTCCCCGCTCCCCATGCCGCCGGCATTCCGGCCCGGTCCACACCTGCGCGTTGCACAGCCCCGCCGCCGTGACATCGATCTTGCGTTGATCCCGCGCCGTCGCGCCGCGCGCGCCGATCAGATCGGTGCCGACGACGACGCGGATCGTCTCACGGATCTCGGCTTTCGCACCGACCGGTGCCGTGGTCATACAACCCGCCATCGTCAAGGCAGCGCCGAATAGCGTCGCGGCCGTCACGAGCCGCGTTCTTGAGGTCTTCCATGTCATCTTTCGTCTCCTGCGCAGCCTCTTCGACAGCCTCGTTTCCCACCCGCCATTCGGCAATCTCGACGTAAGCCCACAGCGCCAGCATCCCGGCGAGCACCAGCGCCGGCCAGCGCAACGCCGGCACCTTCCAGACCGTCGCCAGGACCGTCAGCAGCGCGCTCACGTCCAGCCCTCGAACCACCGCCGCACCGGCGCCGGCAGGCTGTCCCGGATCCGACCCCGGTTCGCCCAGGCGAGATAGGCGAGCAGGATCACGACGCCGGTGGTGCCGAGCGCATAGATGATCGTGGTCCAGTCGATGCCGACGGTCTCCTCGAGCGCCACGCCGGCAGCTCCGACGCCGCCGACGACGCCCGTACCGCCCTTAGCCGCCGTCTTGCGCTCAAGCGCCCGCTTTGCCGTGGCGCGCGTTGCCGGGCCGAAAATGCCGTCAACGACCAGCGGCGGGTGGTGCGCCCGCTGAAACGCCTTCGTCGCGGCGCGCATGTCGCTGACGTCGTGCCCGAGCCGCCGCAGCAGCTCCGCATCCTCATGCGTCTGGTCGATGGAATCGGTCTTGCCGAGATCGCGCGGCGCCGGGCCGACGCCGATGTACTCGCCGGTCTCGAGCAGATGCGCCTCTTCCTTCCGCCGGCGCACCAGTCCGGGCAGACGGCGACCGCCGGCCGTGTTGTAGTTGTCGCGGAGGATCGCGGCCGCGCGCTGCACGTTGCCCGCCTTCAGCGCCTGCGCCCACCGCCATTTCAGCGCGCCGGGCCCAAGGTTATAGGTGACCGAACAAGCCGCATCGAACTGGTACTGCGGCAGCGGGCCGAAGGCTTGGCGGACCGCCGCGCCATACTCCTCGGCGATCAGCGCGCGCAACACCTGCAGCGCGCCATCCTTGGTGATCCGATCGCCCATCCGCAGGTCGCGGCCGTAGCGACCGCGCCACCATGCGGCGAAGACCCGGCTGCGCATGGTGAAGCCGTAGCCGATGGTGAGCACACCGACCGGATCCCGGTAGGCGCTGGACACAAAGCCTTCGTGCCCGGCGATGAACGCCAGGCCGCTTTCGCTGATTTTCATGGGAACGCCCTTTCGTCAGGCACAAAAAAAGCCGCCGGTAAGGCAGCTCATCGTGGTCGGTGATGTGTGGTCCGCTCAGCGCGCGGGCTTGCCCGCCTTGCCGGCCTTGCCGGCCATCGGCTCGCCGGACACCTCGCCCCGCGCCTCGGCAAGTGTGGCCTCCAACTTGGCGACCTTCTTTTTCAGCTCGGCGATCTGCTCCTCGGCCACGACCTTCTGCGCCTCGGCCACGGCGAGCGCGCCAGCCGTGTTCTGCGCGTACGATCGGATGAGGGTATCCATTGAATGCCCCGCTTGGTACCCGGCCTGAATCCGCAGCGACTGGAGGTCAATCTGGTTCGTGTCGGTCATTGTCTGTCCTCTGTGTGGTTCGAGGTGTCTGTCAGGCCCAGGGCGCGGCGCGCGCGACCGGCGGGTTTTTCCGGACCTCAATCTGCTCAGCGATGATGGCCTTATGCTCGTCGACGTCGAGCGTGCCGG
>PARB01000031.1 GCA_002709505.1 Paracoccaceae bacterium
CCGCCCGGCCTCGAACACCAGCAGCCGGTCCACGAGATCGAGCGGGCCATCGCGGTGAGTGGCGATCAGCAGCGTCACCCCCTCCGCGGCAAGGGTCTTCAGGTTCGCGCAGACCGCGCGCTCGCTGGAGACATCCATCGCCGAGGTGGGCTCGTCCAGAAACACGATCCCCGGACGGCGGATCAGGCAGCGCGCCAGCGCCACCGCCTGGCGCTGGCCGCCGGAAAGGTTGCGTCCGTGCTCGGCGACCGGCAGATCGAGGCCGAGAGGATGATGCGCGGCGAAGGCCGCAACGCCGGAAATCCGCACCGCGCGCTCGAGATCGGCTTCCGTCGCGAAGGGCCGGCCGATGGCGATGTTCTCGCCTAGCGTCCCGGTGAAGAGTTCCGCGTCCTGCAGGCAGACGCCGACCTCCCGGCGCAGGGTCGCGGCGGCATATTGGCGCGCGTCCGTGCCGTGGAGCAGACAGGTGCCGGCAGTGGGGTCGTAGAGCCCGCCGATCAACCGGGCGAGCGTCGACTTGCCCGAGCCGACGCGGCCAATGATGCCGACACGCTCGCCGCGGGCGATCGAGAAGCTCACGCCGTCAAGCGCCGGGTCCCGTGCGCCCGGATAGGTGAAGGACACCCGCTGGAAGCCGACGGCCTCGGGCGCCTCGACGGCGGCGGTCGCAGATACGCGGGCATGAGCGTGGGCACGGGCATCGCGGGCGCGTTCGGGCGGCGCCGTCATCAGCCCGTCGAGCCCCTGCAACGCGGCGCGGGCCTGATGCAGCCGGGCCAGCGTCTGCGCGATGTTGCCGAGCGGCGCCAACACGCGCCCGGCCAGGATATTGGCCGCGATCAGCGCGCCGATGGTGATGCGCCCCTCCACCACCAGAAAGACCCCGAAGACCACGATCAGGATCGACACGCCCTGAAACACAAGGGCGGTGAAGGACGCGGCGAGATTGGCCCAGCCGCGCGCCCGCGCGGTCGAGCGGCTGGCGACCGCCACTGCCCGGTCGAAGGCACGGCGCAGGAAGCCCTCCGCCCCGGTGGCCTTGACCGTCTCCAGGCCGGAGAGGGTTTCCACCACCAAAGACTGGCGGCGGGCGGTATCGGTCTGGCTGGCGCGCAGGGCACCGGCAAGCGGAATCTGCACCAGACCGGTGACGAGGAGGACCAGCGGCACCGCAAGGGCGGGGATCGCCGCCAGCGGCCCGACCAGCACCCACATCACCCAGAGAAACACGCCGATGAACAGCATGTCGGTCAGCGCGATCACGGTGGAGGAGGTCAGCACGTCGCGCACCGTGTCGAGATCGCGTATGCGATTGGCCATGGCGCCGGTGGTGTCGGCCCGCGCCTCCAGCCGCATGGCGAGGATCTTGTCGTACATGCGGCCCGCCACCGCCATGTCCACCCGCCGGCCGGCATCGTCGACGATGCGCGTGCGCAGGATCTTGAGCGCGAAATCCATCAACAGCGCCAGGACGACGCCGGCGGTCAGCGCCCAGAGCGTCGGGATCGCGAGGTTGGGGATCACCCGGTCGTAGACGTTCATCACGAAGAGCGGGGTCGCAAGTCCCAGCAGATTGCCGATCAGCGCCGCGACCACGACCTGGAGATAGTCGGGCCAAAGCCGCCGGACCGCCGACCAGAACCAGTGGCCGCGCTGCAGTGCGCCGGCGCCGGCCTCGCCCGGATCGGCCCCGCCGCCGGTGGCCGGAGCCAGAAAGACGCAGATGATCGCTCCGCCGCCGCCGAAGCTGCCGGCCTCCACTCTATGGGGTGCGGTGCCGGCCGCCGGCGCGACGATTTCCAGCGTCCGGGCCGCGCGCGACACGCCGGTGAGCACGACAGCGCTTCCATCCGCGTCGAACACGATGGCGGGAAGCGACACCGGCGGGATCCGCCGCCAGGACAGGCGCGCGACATGCGTGCGCAGGCCGAGCCCGCCGGCGGCCTCCTCAAGCCCGGCGAGCGTCAGCCCCTCGGGATCGGCCGCGACGGCGGAGAGGATCGCATCGGCGCTGGGTGAAAGTCCATGGACCCGCGCGACATGCACAAGCGCCTCGAGCAGGCCGTTTGCGGATGCGGCCGAACCGGTTTCCGTGTCGGGGTGAGACGGATCAGCGCACGGCGCGGGCGGTTCGGGAAAGGAAGACCCGTGATCGTGACGCATCCTCCCACCACCCCTACCACTTGTTCAGCGGCTCGATCAGCGGCTTGCCGCCGACAAACCAGGGACGCTCCCGCGGCAGCGCAATGCTCTCCGCCGGGGGTGTGATGTTGAAGCTGCGCAGCAGGCCGCCGGTGGCGGCGAGCAGCCGGTAGCGGGCAAAGACCGCGATGGTCTGGGCGCTTATCTGCTGGACCTCGACGTTGAAGGCGGAGCTTTGCGCATCGAGCAGGTCGAGCAGGTCGCGCAGCCCGGCCTCGAACTCCTGGTCATAGGTGGCAATCACCGCGATCGCGGCCGACTTCTGGCGCTTCAGTGCTGCAAGCCGCAGGTCGTTGGCGGAAATATCCGACCAGGCCCGCCGCGCGGTCTCGTCCACCGTCCGGCGAAGCTGGTCGAGCCGCATCTTGCTCTCCGTGACGCGCTCGCCCTCGCGCATGCGCCGCGCCCGGTCGATGCCGCCGTTGAAGATGTTCCACGACATCGACAGGCGAACGGAAAAGTCGTTGTTCTGCCCCGGCGTGCCGTCGAGGTCCTGCCCGATGGTCGCCCGGCCTTCCAGATCGACCCGCGGCAGATAGGGCGCGCGGGTCTGGTCGAAGGCCGCTTCGGCGGCATTGACGTCGGCGCCTCCGGCCTGAAGCGCCGGATGGCGATTGCGCGCAAGCGCCACGGCGGCCGCCTGCGACGGCGGCAATCCGCGCGGCGGGCCGGCCCGGGCGAGTTTCAGCGGCTCGCGACCGATCACGTTCTGAAAGCGCGCATCCGCCGCCCCCACCGCCTTCAGGATATCGGCGTGCACGGCCTCAGCGCCGGCGAGGCGCTCTTCCGCCTGGCGCAACTCGCCAACGGTGGCGGAGCCGCCGTCGACCCTTGTGCGCACGCGCGCCAGCAATTCGCGGTGAATGCGGATGTTGCGGGTCGCGACGTCGAGGATCCGCCGGTGGCGCAGCACGTCGAGATAGGTTTCCACCGCCTCCAGACCGATCACCTCGGCACGTTCCATCACCCGCGCCGCGGCCCCGTCGATGCGCGCTTCCTGCCGGTAGACCTCATTGGCCCGGGCAAAACCGTCGAACACGGTCTGGCGCGCGACAAGGCTCACCTCCCGCGACAAACGCCATACGCCGAGATTTGCGGCATTGGAGGCATTGGGCCGCTCAAGCATCTGCGGTCCGATCGCGCCTTCGATGTCGAGCCGAGGAAGATAGGCGCCGGTCGCCTCCTCAAGCTCCTGGTCGACCGCCCGCCGGTTGGCTGCAGCCTCAAGAATACGCGGATTTGTTGCAACCGCATATTCAACCGCCGAAGACAGATCCATCGCCTGACCATCGGCTGGCAGGCACAGCATAAAAGACCCTGCAAGAAATACGAGTATCCGCCTCATTTAGCCCCCACTCAACACGCGTATTTTCATCAAGTCTTTTCGAAACAACGCACTCTTGTTCTTCCACTGCCAAATGCGCGTCATTACGCCCGATGAAAAAGCCGCAGAAGATGCAATAGACAAGATACAATCAAGTCAGAACTTCGTAATAGCGTTTTTCATCTTTAAGTCGTTGCGAGGAATTTTTCCTATCTCTCGTAGCGTAACTATAATGTATTTTCTACGAATACGCCAGAAGACAAACTTCTTAACAAATGGTAAAAGACTTATACATCCTGAGGCGAGCCTGAACGCAGGCACCTCAGGCGGGCCCCGGACATCGAGACACGCCATGCTGAATCTCGACGCGCGCCCTTCGACCAGCAATGGCCTGGCGCAAGACATCATTTCCAGTGAAACGGATCCCGCCGGACCGGCCGCCGTGCTCGTGCCCGACGCACATCTGCTGTTTTCCGGCAACTATGCCCGCGCAGGGTCCGACCTTGTCATTTCCGGCGAGGATGGCAGCGGCCATGTCATTGCCGGCTACTTCGCTCACGTGACACCGCCGGCACTGCAATCCCCCGATGGAGCGCTGCTGACGGCGGAGACCGTAGCCGCCCTCGCCGGACCGCGCGCGCCCGGCCAATATGCCCAGCTCGGCCAGACCGCCGGTGCCGACCCGATCGGCAGCGTCTCGACGGTGGACGGCAGCGCCACGGTCCGGCACGCAAACGGAACGAGCGGGCCGCTGGCGCCGGGCACCCCGGTCTTCCAGGGCGATGTCGTTGAGACCGCAGGCGGAAGCGCGCTCTCCATCACCTTCGTCGACGGCACGGTGTTTTCCCTGTCTGCGGACGCCCGGATGGTCCTCGACGAATTGATCTATTCTCCCGGCGGCTCCGACAACTCGATGGTGATGAACCTGGTGCAGGGCACTTTCGTCTTCGTCACCGGACAGGTTGCCCCCACCGGCGACATGCGGGTCGAAACCCCGGTCGCGACCATGGGCATTCGCGGCACGACCCCGATCGTGCAGATTTCCGCTGTCGATGGCGCCACGCGGTTCTCGCTGTCGGCGGACCCGGACGGGCGCGTCGGCTCCTATCAGCTCTTCGACCGGGTCAGCGGACAATTGCTCGGCAGCGTGTCGAGCACGGATATCGTGCTCAGCCTGTTCAGCATCGGCGCATCGCCGCTGATCGAACCGAAGAGCCAGGCGGAGATCGCGGCGGACCAGGCCGAGATCGCCCGCGCCTTCAGCACATACCGCCAATCCGCGCCGCCGGGCGATTCCGACCCGGGTCAGGACGGCGGCGGCAACGGACAACAAGGACAGGGCGAGCCGGGGCAGACCGACGACGGCCCGCCGTCGCCCGGACAGGACGGCACCCCTCCGCCGCTCGGCGATCAGGGCTCGCTGCTTGGACCGCTTGACGGATCCCCGCCGCCGAACGGCCTGGGGTTGCTCGGCCCGGGCGGCGGCCAGCAAGGCGGCCCGCCGCAATACAGCGGGGGAACCGGCGATCCGGGGAGCCCACAGGCCCCGGATGTCTTCTCCTTCTCGCTCCCCTCCTTCGACATCGTCACCGGCGAGGACACATCCACCGTCATCACCGGCCTTGTCGTCAATCTGCCGGGCAGCGGACCGGTCGCCATCGACATCACGGCGTTTTCGACCGTGACCCTCGCCACGACCCAAGGCCTGACCTTCCAGCAGGGCGACGGCATCGACGACGAACGCATGGTGTTCTTCGGATCGGAAGCCGACGTCAACGCCGCGCTCAACGGGCTGACCTATACGCCGACGCCGAACAGCGAGACCGGCGGCCTGAGCTTCGCCATCTTCGACGGCACCGACTGGATCGTCATCCCGCTGGAGATCGCGATCACGCCGCAACCCGACGCACCGACGGTCGCCAACATCGACCTTGCGGTGAGCGAGAGCGGCGCGATCACCGCCCTCTTCCTCGGTGCCGACCCGGACGTGGGCGACACGCTTACCCTGAACACGCTCACCCTGCCGTCCGCCGGCACGCTGACGACCTTCGACGACGGCACCTTCACCTTCGCAACGAACGGGGCCTTTGAAGCCCTGAAAGCCGGTGAAAAAGCCACTGTCTCGTTCCAGTATTCGGCGATCGACAGCACCGGCCTGGTCTCGCCGGTCCCGGGAACCGTCACGATCACCGTCACCGGCGAGAATGACGCAGCCGGAATCGCCGGAAAGACCTCAAACAGTTTCGACGAGGACGACGCGGCAACGCTCTCCGGAACGCTTACCGTCTCCGACAGCGACACCGGCGAGGCCGGCGTCCAGCCGCAGACCAATGTCGCCGGCACCTATGGCGTCTTCGCAATCGCCGCCTCCGGCGCCTGGACCTACACGCCCGCCACCGGCTCCGCCGCACTTGAAGCGCTGAGCGAAGGGCAGACGGAGACCGACAGCTTCCTCGTCACCTCGACAGACGGCACCGCAACGACAACCGTGACAATCACCGTCACCGGCGAGAATGACGCGGCCGGCATCGCCGGAAAGACCTCCGACGCCTTCGACGAGGACGACGCTGCGGTCCTGTCCGGTACGCTCACCGTCTCCGACAGCGACACCGGCGAGGCCGGCGTCCAGCCGCAGACGAATGTCGCCGGCACCTATGGCGTCTTCTCCATCGCCGCCTCCGGCGCCTGGACCTATGTGCCCGCCACCGGCTCGGCCGCACTTGAGCCCCTGAGCGAAGGGCAGACGGAGACCGACAGTTTCCTCGTCACCTCGACAGACGGCACCGCGACGACAACCGTGACAATCGGCGTCACCGGCGAAAACGATGCGCCGGAGATCGACGTTTCCGCCCTGCCGGAGTTGTCCACCGACGAGGACGANCCGCTGATGATCAGCAGCCTTGCGGTTTCGGATGTCGATGCAGGCGCCGCCCCGCTTGCCATGACCCTGTCCGTCTCCGCCGGCACGCTGGCGCTGACGCAGACGACGGGCCTCACCTTCACCGACGGCGATGGAAGCGACGGCACGCTGGCCTTTTCCGGAACGGCCTCGGCAATCAACGCAGCGCTCGCCAACTCCATCGTCTACACGCCACTCGCCAATTCCTTCGGCACCGACACGCTGAGCGTCACGGTCGACGATCAGGCCGGCGCCGCTGCCCTGAGCGACACGCAGGACCTCTCGATCACGATCGAGCCGGTCGACGACACGCCGCCGGTGATCGTTGCCGGGCTGATCGAGGGCTTCGAGGGCGGGCTGAGCGGCTGGAGCAATGCGCACGCCCAGACCCAGACCGGCGTTTCCACCGAAGGCAATGCGTCCGCGCTGCTCGACACCAGCGCCGGCGCCTTCAACATCACCGCGCTGGAAGCGCTCTTCGGTCTGACGTCGGGAAGCTTCGCGAGCCTCGGCAACGGATCGCCGCAGGAAGGCGCTGGGCTGCGCACGACGATTGCGGCAACGGCGGGAGCGACGCTGACCTTCGACTGGCGCTTCACCACCAGCGACTATCTGCCCTTCAATGATTTCGCTGCCGTGGTGCTCGGGTCGACGGTGACCGAACTTTCCGATGTGGCAGCGCTTGGAAACACTGTCGGCAACACCAGCAGCACGGGCTGGCAGACCACCTCGCTCACCATCGAGGACAGCGGCGAGCTGACGCTCGGCTTCGCCGTCTTCGATATCGGCGACGGCGTCGTCGACAGCCGGCTGGAAATCGACAACATCCGACTGGAGACCGGAAACGGCGCGACGATTGCCGAACTGGCCGACGGCGCGCCCGGCGAGAACAGCGCGACGCTGACGACGAGCGGCGCCTTCAGCTTCACCGACATCGACCTTTCCGACACGCATGGCGTCTCCGTCACCTCCATTGCCGCAATCCTCGGCGAGAGCGAGACCGTTGCCCCGCTCGGCGCGCTGTCGGCCACGGTCGTTCAGGCGGCGACGGACGGCGCGCTCGGCATCGTCTCCTGGACGTTCTCCGTCGACGACGCGGACCTCGACTTTCTGGGTGCGGGCGACACGATCACCCAGACCTACACCCTCACGCTGACCGACAGCGGCTTGCAAAGCGTGACCCATGAGGTGACCGTTCTCATCACCGGCACCGACGATGCGCCGGATGCGACGGGCGAAGCCATCCTGACCAACACGGTGGCCAGCTCGCTGGCCATTCCGGTCGCGGCGCTGCTCGCCAACGATTCCGATCCCGAAGGCGCGGCGCTGTCGCTGCAACCGACCGGCGAAGGCGCCGCCCTCAGCGGGACATCGGTGCTCTACGACTTCCTGGAAGGCGGCCCCGCGAACGGTGCGGGCGACGGCTTTTTCTACCAGGTCGGCGACGACGGCGAGGCGACCTCCACGGCCTTCGCCTCGGTCGCGCGCGGCGCCTCGGACGCGGCGGACGAGGTCACGGGAACAGATGCCGACGAACTCCTGATCGGACGCGGCAGCGCGGACGCGGCCGGTGGCGAGGGAGCGGAAGCCCCCCTGGCCGGGTCGCTCGACGATACCTTGCGCGGGCTCGGCGGCAACGACCGCCTGCTCGGCCTTGAGGGCGACGACACGCTGGAGGGCGGCGACGGGGAGGACGTGCTGGCCGGCGGTCCGGGCTTCGACACGCTGACCGGCGGCGCGCAGGCCGACACCTTCGTGATGAGCGATTTCGACGGCGTCGACACCATCACGGATTTCATGCCCGGCGAGGACCGGCTCGACATCTCGGCCCTTCTTCAAGCCTATTTCGCGCCCGGCGCCGAAGCGGATTTCGTCAGCATCCGCCAGGACGGCGGCAACACGATCGTCAGTGTGGATGCCGACGGCAGCGGGACAGCGGCGGACTTCGTCGACGTGGCGGTTCTCACCGGCGTCGGCGCGGGAGCCGCCATTGACATCGTCTTCGACAGTGCACCGGGCGCTGCCGAGATTGCCGTCTAGGCGGCGTGGCGACAACACGGGAGGCGGGGTGAGGAAGGCCAGCAAGACGCCGCCGAAGGCCGCCGCGAGCGCATCTTCACGGTTCGTACGGGTATTCCGCTGGATCGGACAGGGCCGGCTGGTCGCCATCGCCTGCATGCTGGGCCTGGTCGCCTTCCGGCTCTGGGACCCGGCCCTTCTCGAGACGGCGCGCCTGCGCACCTTCGACTTCTACCAGATCCTCAAGCCGCGCGAGCGGGCACCGCTGCCGGTGGTGATTGTCGACATCGACGAGCGCAGCCTGCGCGAAATCGGCCAGTGGCCATGGCCGCGCTCTGATGTCGCCGATCTCTTGCGCACCATCGGCCGGGCCGGCGGCATCGCCGTTGCCTTCGACATCCTCTTCGCCGAGCCGGACCGGCTGTCGCCGGACCGCTTCGGACGCTCCATCGCCAGACTGTCCGGCGAGGCGGCAGCCGAACTCGACCGGTTGCCGAATACCGACACGCTGCTGGCCGAAACGATGGGCCAGATGCGGATCGTCGTCGGACAGGCAGCGCGCGGCCGCGACAGCGGCGAAGATGCTGAGCAGCCCGGAACGCCGGTCGCCTTCATCGGCCCCAATCCGCGCTCGCACCTGATCACCTACCCCGGGCTCTTGCGCAACATCGAGCCGCTCGACGCGGCCGCAAGCGGTCGCGGACTGCTGTCGATCCTGCCCGATCTCGACAGCATCGTGCGCCGCGTCGCCCTTGTCGCGGCCGTCGACGAGACCATCCACCCGTCCCTCAGCGTCGAGCTGCTGCGGGTCGCGACCGGCGGCAACGCGGTGGCGATCAAGACGGATGCGGCGGGCGTTCGCTCCGTCGTCGTCGGCGGCGTGGAGGTGCCGACCGATCCGCGCGGGCGCATCTGGATCCACTATACGCCGCACGACAAGGCCCGCTTCGTCTCCGCCGTCGACCTGATGCGCGGCAGCTTCAACGTCGACCGTATCCGCAATCATCTGGTGCTGGTCGGAACCTCGGCGATCGGCCTGCTGGACCTCAAGGCAACGCCCCTCGATCCGGCAATGCCGGGCGTGGAAGTCCATGCCCAGATCCTGGAGACCATTCTGGACAAGAGCTATCTCGTGCGCCCGAACTACGCGCTCGGCGCGGAAATCGTGCTGGCGATCGCGTTGTCGCTGCTGGTCGTGATCCTCGCTCCGATCCTCGGGGCGATCCCGGTGCTGTTCCTGGGCATGGNGATCGCCGCGGCGACCGTCGGCGGCAGCTGGTATCTCTATATCGAGCACCGGATGCTGATCGACGTGGTCTATCCGCTGATCACGAGCTTCACCGCCTTCATGATCCTGGTGTTTCTCAACTACCGGCGCGAGGAGGTTCAGCGTCAACAGATCCGCAGCGCCTTCGGGCAATATCTGGCCCCGTCCTTCGTCGAGCAGATCGCCCGCAATCCGGAGCGGCTGTCGCTGGGCGGGGAGACCCGCAACCTGACCCTGCTGTTCTCGGACCTGCGCGACTTCACCTCCATTTCCGAAAGCTACAAGAGCGATCCGCAGGGCCTGACGACGCTGATGAACCGCTTCCTGACGCCCTTGTCGGACGCGATCCTCCGCCAGGGCGGCACCATCGACAAATACATGGGCGACGCCATCATGGCGTTCTGGAACGCCCCGCTCGACACGCCGGACCATGCCGCCGACGCCTGCGCGGCGGCGCTGGAAATGGTCCGCCGGCTCGCCGAGGTCAACGCCGCACGGCTCGCCGAAGACGAAAGGGCGGGACGCACCCATGTGCCGCTGCGCGTCGGCATCGGCCTCAACACCGGCGACTGCGTCGTCGGCAACATGGGGTCCGAGTTCCGCTTCGACTATTCCGTGATGGGCGACGCGGTGAACCTCGCCTCGCGGCTCGAGGGACAGACCAAGACCTATGGCGTCACCATCATCGCCGGCGCGGAAACGGCGCGCGGCGCGGCGGACGACTACGCCTTCCTGGAGATCGACAGGATCCGGGTGAAGGGCAAGAGCGAGCCGGAGACGATCCATTGCCTGGTGGGCGACGCGAAGATGCGCCGCGATCCGGCCTTCCTCGAGGCGAAGACCGTCTTCGCCTCGATGCTCGACGCCTACCGCGGCCGGGACTGGAGCACGGCCGCGGCCGCGCTCACCCGCTTCGCGGAGATCGCGCCGCCGGCCCTCGCGGGGCTGGTGCCCGCCTACCGCGCGCGCCTCGCCAGCCTGAGCATGACACCGCCCGGCCCCGGCTGGGACGGCGTTTTCACCGCAGAGACCAAGTGAGCGCCGCGCGCCGCCTCAGCGGGCGAGCGCGTTGGGGATGTAGAGCGCGATCTGCGGCCAGGCGATGACCGAGGCCAGCGCCAGGATCTGCAGCACGACGAAGGGAATGACGCCGCGATAGATCATCCCGATGGTCACGCCCTTGGGCGCGATGCCGCGCAGGTAGAACAGCGCATAACCGAAGGGCGGCGTCAGGAACGAGGTCTGCAGGTTCACGGCGAGCGCAATGGCGAACCAGATCAGCACCTGTTCCGGCGGCAGGCCGAAATCGAGCGCGGCCACCACCGGCGCGACGATGGGCACGACCACCAGCGTGATTTCCACCCACTCCAGGAAAAAGCCGAGCACGAAGACCAGCGCCATGATCATGATGAAGACGACATAGGGATTGCCGTCGTGGATGGCGAAAGCGTCGGCGATCAGCGCGTCGCCGCCGAGCTTGCGGAACACCACGGAAAACACCGTCGCGCCCATCATCACGAAGATGATCATCGCCGTCGTCTTGGTGGTGTCGCGCAGGGCCGAACTCAGCGTCTTCCAGTCCAGCTTGCGCGAGACAAGCGCGAGAAACATGGCGCCCAGCGCGCCGATGGCAGCCGATTCCGTCGGCGTGGCGATGCCCGCGACGATGGTGCCGAGCACGGAGACGATCAGGACCACCGGCGCCAGCAGGTCGAGCGCAAGCGACGCCACCGCCGACCAGAACGGCTTGTGTTCGGCAACAGCGGCCGGCGGCATGCGATGCGGCTGGAAAATGGCGACGAGGAGCAGGTAACCGATGTAGAGACCGCCGAGCAGCAGCCCCGGACCGACGGCCGCCATGAACAGGTCGCCGACGGACACGCGCAGCTGGTCGCCGAGCACAATGAGCATGATGCTCGGCGGAATGAGAATGCCAAGGGTACCGCTTGCCGCGATCAGGCCGGAGGAGATCTTCGGGTCGTAGTTGTTCTGCAGCATGGTCGGCAGCGCCATCATGCCCATCAGGACGACCGACGCGCCGATAATGCCGGTCGACGCCGCCATGATCACGCCGATCACCGCCACGGCGAAGCCGTAGCCGCCTGGCAGCCCGCGAAAGATCGAGGCGAGAGATTTCAGCAGGCGCTCCGCGATGCCGGAACGCTCCAGCATCAGTCCCATGAAGACGAAGAGCGGGATCGCGATCAGCAGCCAGTTGGTGAGAATGCCGGAATACATCCGCGATACGGTGGTCGACAGGAACAGCATCGGCACGCCGGCGAGGACGGCAAAACAGATACCGATGCCGGCCAGTACGAAGGCAACCGGATAGCCGGCGAAAATTCCGCCCATCAGACCGATGAGCATCAGGACGGGCCAGAAGGCATCTTCCATCATTGCGCGGGCCTCGTCTCGTCATCTGCTGCCCGTGGGCCGAAGAGGAAGGCGGCCGTCGACAGGATCCGCGCAAGCGCGGCCGTGCCAAGCAGCAGGAAACCGGCCGGAATGCAGGCCTTCACGAACCAGCGGTCGATCATGCCGCCATAGGTGGAGCCTTCGCCGGTGAGATAGGCGCGATAGGCGAACTTGGTGCCGAACCAGACGACGATCGCGCAGAAGGGAAGCAGGAAGAACAGGTCGCACAGCATGTCGACCCAGCCCTTTCGCCGCTTGGAGAAATGCGCGGCCAGGAAGTCGACGCTGACATGCTCGCGGTCGCGATAGGCGTAGACGCCGCCGAAGAGCACCACCATGGCGAAGATGTGCCACTGCAGGTCGAGCATGCTGTTGACGGTCAGCGCCTCGTCGAAGAAGGGCACGCTGCCCTCCCAGTCGATCAGTTGGTTGATCCCGAGCTGCGCGGCGACCACCCCGAGGCACACCGACACGATCAGCGGCAGGATCAGCCACCCCACGATCATTCCGGGAAGCGCGCACAGGCTCCCCACCGTTTCACCAAGCCGTTTCACGCCCAAGCTCCCCGATCCAAATCGACAGGCGGCCCCCGTACGGGAGCCGCCCACCGATGTCAAAGTCTACCGGTTCAGCGCGGCAGAGCCTGAAGCTCGCCCCATTCGCCGACCCGCTCGACGTAGGCGTTAAGCGATTCATAGGCTTCTTTGAAGATCGGATCCTTCTCCGCTTCCTCGTCCATCACCGCGCGCGACGCCGCCCGCAGTTCGGCGAGCACCGGATCGGGGAAGCGCTTGATCTCGACGCCAGCCTCGCGGATCGCGGCGATCGCCTCGGCCTGCTGGTGGATCTGGTCGCCAAGGTTATAGGCGATGTTGGCGCGGCAGGCCTCGACCATGATGGTCTGCTGGTCTTCGGAAAAGCCGTTCCACACATCCATGTTGATAATGATGGAATCCCAGCTCGACGGCTGGTGCCAGCCCGGGAAGTAGTAGTTCTTGGCGACCTTCTGGAAGCCGAAGCCGAGGTCGAGCTGCGGCGCGGAAAACTCGGTCGCGTCGATGCGGCCGGTTTCCAGCGACACGAAGATCTCGCCGGCCGGAACCAGCTGGGTGTTGGCGCCGAGACGGGCCAGCGCCTTGCCGCCGAGACCGGCGATGCGCATGTTGAGGCCCTTGAAGTCCTCGACCGTCTCGATGTCCTTGTTGAACCAGCCGCCCGCTTCCGGCACCACCAGGTGGCAGGGGATCACCTTCACGCCATGCGGGTCGTAGGCCTTCTGGATGATCTCGAGGCCGCCGCCTTCGAACATCCATGCGTTGGCGACTTCCGGCGTCGGGCCGAACGGCATGGAGCCGATCAGGTTGGCGACCGGAATGGTGCTCGCCCAATAGCCGATCCAGTCGAAGCCCATCGGGATCGCGCCGGTGCTGACCGCGCCGAACACCTCGAAGGGCGGCACGAAATCGCCGGCGCCATGCACCTTGATGTCGATCTCGCCATTGGTCATGAGCTTCACGCGCTCCGCCCATTTGACCGGGCTCGGACCGATTGACGGCACCTGAAGGCCGAACACGCTTTGCAGGTCGTAGCTGTCGGCGACGGCCGGGGCCGCTGTGAGCATCGTTGCCGCAAGTGCTGCGGACATAAGCCGAGCTTTCATGAAGTCCTCCCTTTGTGGCGTCCTTTTCGAACGCATTCGTTGCGCCGGTTTCTCAACGCATTTCGCGCGCCATCCGCTTCGATACGGCGACGTGGCGGGCCGCCCGGCTTTCCCAATCAGCCGCTTGCCCTGTCCGAGTATTATCTATAATCAAACGGATTAGCAATATACTAATCTGTGGAGGACGCGATGATTGGTGTGAGCGGTTCGGTCGCCGTCGTGACCGGCGCAGGCCAGGGAAATGGCCGCGCGATCGCCCTTGGTCTGGCCCGCGCCGGCGCCCGTGTGGCGCTCTGCGATGTCGACCGGGAACGGGCCGAAGACACGGCAGAAGCGATTCGCGCAGCCGGCGGAGAAGCGTTCGCGGACATTTGCGACGTCTCCGACCATGCCGCGGCCGGGGCCTTCGCGGCCCGCGTCGAAGGTGAGCTGGGCGCAGCCTCCATCCTGGTCAACAACGCCGGCATCATCCGCCGCCAGCCGTTGGACGATCCCGGGTTCGCGGAGGGCTGGGACGCGACCTTCCGCGTCAATGTCGACGGCACCCGCAACATGGTGCTGGCCTTTGCAAGCCAGCTCGAGGCCACCGGCGGACGAATCGTCAACGTCGCCTCGATCATGTCGCAGACCGCCGGGCCGGGCATTGCCGCCTATGTCGCCAGCAAGGGCGCCATCGCCCAGTTCACCAAGGCGCTCGCCCATGAATTCGCCCCCAAGGGCCTGCGCGTCAACGCCATCGCGCCGGGCGTGATCGACACGCCGATGACCACCACGACCCGCGCCAACGAGGCGGCAATCGCCCGCTTCATGGCCCATACGCCAATGGCGCGCACCGGCCAGCCGGAGGAACTCGTCGGCCCGGTCCTGTTCCTCGCCTCCGACATGTCGAGCTACGTCACGGGCGCCATCCTGCCCGTCGATGGCGGCTATCTCGCGGCCTAGCTCCCCGTTCTTGCCTGAAGGAAACATGAGATGAAAAAGCACATTTGCGATGTTCTGGTCGTTGGATCGGGCGCGGGCGGACTGGCCAGCGCGGTCTCCGCGGCCCACCGGCGGCTCGATGTTCTGGTGGTCGAGAAGGAACCCGTCTTCGGCGGCACCAGCGCACGCTCCGGCGGCTGGATGTGGATCCCCTGCAACGCCCCGGCCAAACGCGCCGGCGTGGAAGACAGCCCCGAAAAGGCGCGCCGCTATCTCGAGCATGAAGCCAGCGAGCACTTCGATGCCGCACGCGTCGACGCCTTTCTGGAAGCCGGCCCCAAGGCGGTGGAGTTCTTCGAGCAGAACACCGCGCTGCAGTTCGACCTCGGTCCGACCTTCGCCGACTATCATCCGGACGCGCCGGGCGGCATGCCGGGCGGACGCTCCATCGTCGCCCGTCCCTTCGACGGGCGCGAGATCAAGGACGAGATCAAGCGCCTGCGCCCGCCGCTCGCCGAAATCACCTTCCTCGGCATGATGATCGGCTCGGGCAAGGAACTGCTGCATTTCTTCAAGGTCACCAAGTCGCCGATCTCGGCGTTCTATGTCGCGAAGCTCTTCCTCAAGTTCCTGCGCGACATGGCCTTCTACGGCCGGCCGATGCGGCTGATGAACGGCAACGCGCTGGTCGCCCGCCTTGCCAAGTCCTGCTTCGACATGAACGTGCCGATCTGGACGCGCGCCGCGGTCAAGGAACTGCTGCGCGACGAGACCGGCAAGGTGACCGGCGCCATCGTCGACACGGCCGAGGGTCGCGTCGAGATCGAGGCGCGCAAGGGCGTGGTGCTGGCCGCCGGTGGTTTTCCGCAGGACGCGGTCAGGCGCAAGGAGCTCTTCCCGCATGCGCCGAGCGGCCACGAGCACGTCTCGCCGGCGCCTCCGGGCAACACCGGCGACGGCCTGCGGCTCGGCTCGGCCGCCGGCGCCGCGATCAAGGACGGTCTTCCGAACGACGCCGCCTGGGTGCCGGTGTCGCGCCCGCCCAAGCGCGACGGCACGCTCGGCGTCTCCCCGCATTTCGTCGACCGCTCCAAGCCCGGCGTCATCGCGGTGACGCGCTCGGGCAAGCGTTTCGTCAACGAGGCGGATTCCTATCACGACTTCTGCCAAGCGATGATGAAGGCCTGCACGAAGGAAGGCGGCGAGATCTGCGCCTATTTCATCGCCGACCACAAGACGCTGCGCACCTATGGCCTCGGCTTCGTCAAGCCGTCGCCGGTGCCCTATCGCAACCACATCCGCTCCGGCTATCTGTTCGAGGGTCGCACGCTGAGCGAACTTGCGGAACAGATCGGCGTTGATGGCGCCCAGCTGGAACGCACCGTCGCGACCTTCAACGAACATGCGCGCAAGGGCGAGGATCCGGAGTTCCACAAGGGCTCGACGTCCTACAACCGCTCGCTCGGCGATCCCGAGCACGGCCCCAACCCCTGCGTCGCGCCGGTGGAAAAGGGTCCGTTCTATGCGGTGAAGCTGGTGATCGGCGACCTTGGCACCTTCGCCGGGCTGCGCTGCGACGAAAACGCCCGCGTGCTTGGCGAGGACGGCCAGCCGATCGGCGGGCTCTATGCGGCCGGCAACGACGCGCTCTCCATCATGGGTGGCAATTATCCCGGCGGCGGCATCACGCTCGGCCCGGCGATCACCTTCGGCTATATCGCCGCAAGGCACATGTCCGGCGCCAATTCGTGAGTGACGCGACGCCCGCCGTGGCGCAAACCCCGGGGAGGCGCCTTTTCGAAGGCGTTCTCCTCGGGCTTGCCGCGGCACTCACCTGGGCAATCTACAACATCGGCGTCGACATCGGCCGCGCCGATGGCTTCTCCAGCGCCGATTTGGGGATCCTGCGCTACGCCGGCGCGGGCGCGCTGCTTCTGCCCATTCTGCTCCTGCGGCACGGACGGATCTCGGCCGGCATGACGCTGCCGCGGCTCCTGCTTCTCAGCATTGCCATCGGCCCGCCCTTCGCCTTCCTGATCAACACCGGCTACGGCATCGCCCCGCTCGCCCATGCGGTGGTGATCTCTCCCGGCATGACCATGATCATCGCCAACCTGCTGCCGGTTGTGTTCGACGGGGCGCGGCTGCCGCGCCACCGCAAGGTCGGCATCGCCGTGCTGATCGCCGGCCTCATCGCCATCGCGCTTGACCAGCCGCCGTCGAAGGATCCCGATGTCGCGACCCTCGTCGGCGACCTGTGCTTCCTCGGATCGGGGACGCTCTGGGGTCTGTTCACCTATCTCGTCGGGCGCTGGCGGATCCCGGCGATCGAGGCCATCGGCACGATCTCGGTGCTGACGACGCTGGTCTGCCTGCCGGTCTATCTGGTCGCGGTGACGCCCGCGAGCGCCACTGCCGCGCAATGGGCCGAGCAGCTGTTTTACCAGGGGGTGCTTGGCGGCTCGATCGCCATCGTCGTCTATGCCGCCTCCATCGCCCGGCTCGGCCCCGGCCTCGCCGGCCTGTTCCCGGCAATCGTCCCGCCGCTCGCCGTGCTCATCGCCATCCCCTACGCCGGCATCTGGCCGAATGCGGTCCAGTTGCTCGGCGTCGGCATCGCAGCCTTCGGCCTGATCCTGTCGCTCGACGGCTTCGCCGCGCTCGTCAGGCGTCTTCGATATGGCCGAGATCGCTGGACAGCGCCTTCGTGAAGGTGATCAACCGGTCGAGCGTCGCGCCGTCGCGCGACAGGTCGATGTAGTTGGTGGGGCCGATGATGGTCACCGCCAGCTGGATCGTGCCGGTGTGGTCGAACACCGGCGCGGCAATGGCGCTGACGCCCGGGATCGGTGCGTCCCTGGTGATCGAATAACCGACCTTCGCGGCATCGCGCACATCGGCGCGATAGGCCTCCTCGTCAACGGCCGGTATCGTGTAGAGCGGCGGCTGCGCGCCCGAGAGTTCCGCACGCACCAGCGGCTCGGTGGTGGCGAGCGGCAGGAAGGCGGAAAACACCTTGCCGGTTGCCGTCGCCGTCATCATGAAGGTGCCGCCGACCGCGACGTTGGAGTGAATGCGCGCCGTCGATTCCGCGATATAGACGATCGTCGGCCCGTGCAGACCCCAGACGCTGATCGCGACCATCAGCCCGAGCTCGTCGGCGAGATCGGGAACGCGGCGGATTGTCTCCCGGTAGGCGTTCTGGTTGCGCAGCCGCGTCAGGCCGAGCCGCAGCGCGAAGGGCCCGAGCTGATACTGGCCGGTCTCCGTCTGCTCCACCATGTTGATATTGCGAAAGCTGACGAGATAGGGATGCAGCTGCGCCGCCGCCATGCCAAGCGTTTCGGCAAGGTCACGCAACTTCAGCGGGCCGCCGGCCTGCGCCAGGGCCATGAGTATGGCGCCGCCGGTTTCGATCGACTGCACGCCACGTGGCGCACGCGGCTTTGTCGTGGCTTCCTGACCCACCCGCAACTCCCTCACAAATAAAATAGAATTATGGAACCGCAATGACCGGTTTCATAGCCATAATTTGTACCGCGGTCGAGTGAGGGAGGCTTTTTCAGCGCCCGGAAAAGACCTTCAACCCACCGGAAAAGACGCCCTGCCTAGACCGGCAGCGCCGGCGCGATCTCGAGCCGCGTGCCGGCGTCGCGCAGGCGCTCGGCAATGGCCGGAGGCGGCGGCGCGTCGGTGACGATCCGGTCGATCTCGGAAAAGCCGGCAACGCGCACCAGAGCCCGACGGTCAAACTTCGTGTGGTCGGTGATGACGCTGGAGGTCTCCCCGCACCTGAGCGCCGTGCGGGCAAAATCGGCCTCCGCCAGCTGGTAGTCCATCAGCCCGCCGATCGGATCGACGGCGGAGATCGAAATGATGACATGGCGCACCCGGAAGGAGGCGATGAACTCGATGGCCGAGCGCCCGAAGGCGCCGCCATTGTCGCCGTGCAACTCGCCGCCGGCCATATAGACCCGGTTGCCGTTGACGGTCGCAAGCGTCCGGGCGACGTCGGAGGAATTGGTGACGACCGTCAGCCCCGCCTTGCCGCGGAGCTCGCGCGCCAGCACGCTCGTCGTCGTGCCGGTGTCCATCATCACGCTGTCGCCATCCTCGATGCCGGCGGCGACATGGCGCGCGATCGCCTGTTTGGCCGGAAGATTCTCGCGCATGCGCCGTTCGAAGGGCGCCTCCGCGTCCTGACGTGCCAGGCTGACGAAACCGTGCGACTTCAGCAGGTCCCCCGCCTCAACCAGCGGACGAATGTCGCGGCGGATGGTTTCCAGCGACACGCCAAGCTCGACCGCGAGATCGCCGATACGCGCGCTGCCCGCCTGCCGCGCCCGCTCCAGGATCTTCATCTGACGTTTTCCAAAGCTCATGACGGCCTCGACAGCGATTTGGTTTCCATGCCCGATTTGTGGCTATTAAAGAGATAAACAACATAATTACCACATCCAAAGCATTTAAAGCCAAAAAATTACCTCAAAATAATTGACAGCGAAATGAAACGAATGCGACGATCCGGTGTCGGTTGCTGAAAGATCCCGCAAAAAGGCCGCTCCGGACGGCCGCAGGGACGGGCACCGCCTTCCAGACGGTCATTTCAAGGGGGACCCGCCATGACCTTTGCCCGCCGCCCTGCCGCCGCGCTCCTGTCGACACTGCTTGTCGCCACCGCGCTTTCGGGAACGCCCGCGATTGCAGCGGAAAACGACGATCCCATTCGCCTGACGCTGCACGACTGGACCGGACAGCTGCTTTCGACCCGCATCATGGGCGAGGTCCTGAAGAAGGCCGGCTACAACATCGAATATGTCCAGGCGGACTACATCGCCCAGTTCGCCGGCCTGAAGACCGGCGACCTGCATGTCGCCATGGAAATCTGGGAAACCACCGGCCGCGACGCGCTCGACGAGGCCACCGCGACCGGCAAGGTCGAGAACCTCGGCGACAGCGGCATGTTCGCCATCGAGGAGTGGTGGTACCCCTCCTACATGAAGGAGATCTGCCCGGGCCTGCCCAACTGGGAAGCGCTGAAGAGCGAGGCCTGCGCGGAAGCCTTCGGCACCGCCGAAACCCTTCCCAAGGGCCGCTATCTCGGCGCGCCGGTGACCTGGGGCGGCTATGACGACGAACGCGTCGAGGCGCTCGAGTTGCCCTTCGAGGTGGTTCATGCAGGCACGGACGCAGCCCTCTTCGCCGAACTGGAATCCGCCTACCAGCGCAAGGCGCCGGTGCTCCTGTGGGTCTACGCCCCGCATTGGGCGCCGCTGAAATACGACGGCGAATGGGTGGAATTCCCGGCCTATGAAAAGGCCTGCTACGAGGATCCCGCCTGGGGCTCCAACCCGGACATGGCCTATGACTGCGGCAAGCCGCGCGGCCCGATCTGGAAGGTCGCCTGGTCCGGCGTCAAGGACACCTGGCCCGGCGCCCACAAGGCGATTTCCGCCTTTTCCATCGACAACGACGAAATGGGCGCGCTGATCACCCGGGTCGATCTGGACGGGGAGACCGTGGAGAACGTGGTCGCCAACTGGATGGACGAGAACGAGGCGCGCTGGTCCGCCTGGATCAAATAGTCGATCTCTTGCCCGACTGGCTGCCGCCGCCCTGTCCCCTTTGGCGGCAGCCGCTTTTTTCGCATTCGTCCGCGCCCTTGCGCGCCGGGCCCGACAGGCGCGCCCGTTTTTCAACCGGATGGTTCGACCTTGCAAGCTTCCGCCGCCCCCTCCCCTTCCTTGACACCGGCTGCAACCGACGCGGCCCCGGCGAAGCTTGAATGCCGGGGCGTGTGGAAACTGTTCGGCAGCGGCGCAGAGACCTATTCCGTTGGCGAGCCCGGCGCTGCCGACAGCGCGAGACTTGCCGCGGCCGGCCTCGTTGGCGCGGTGCGCGACGTCAATCTCACTGTCCGCGAGGGCGAGATCTTCGTCATCATGGGCCTGTCGGGGTCGGGGAAATCGACGCTGGTGCGCTGCCTGTCGCGCCTCGTCGAACCGACCGCCGGCGAGATCCTGTTCAACGGCGAGAACCTGCTTGCCGCCAGCGACCGGCGGATGATCGAGATCCGCCGGCACAGCATGGGCATGGTGTTCCAGCATTTCGCCCTGCTGCCGCACCTGAGCGTGCTCGGCAATGTCGCCTTTCCCCTCGAGGTCCAGGGCGTGGGCCGCGCGGCGCGCGAGGAGCGCGCGCGCAAGATGATCGAGCTTGTCGGTCTGGGCGGGCGCGAGGCGTTCTTCCCGCGCGAACTCTCCGGCGGCCAGCAGCAACGCGTCGGCATCGCGCGGTCGCTCGCCGTGGAGCCGGAGCTGTGGTTCCTGGACGAACCGTTTTCCGCCCTCGATCCGCTAATTCGTCAGGAAATGCAGGACGAGTTCATGCGATTGCAGTCCGTCCTGAAGAAGACAATCGTCTTCATCACCCATGATTTCGACGAGGCGATCCGCCTCGCCGACCGCATCGCCATCATGAAGGACGGCGCCGTCGTGCAGCTGGGCACGCCGGAAGATCTGGTGATGAACCCGGCGACCGACTATGTCGCCGAATTCACAAAGAACGTCACCCGCGCCAAGGTGGTACGTGTCGCATCGGTGATGGAGGCCGGCGCACCCGCCGGCGACGACGCCCCGACGATTGCTGCAACAGCGACCGTGTCGCAGGCGGCCGGGCTGTTTTCGGACGGGGTCGCAGCGGTGAGCGTCCTCGGCGGGGACGGCCCCCCCGTCGGCCGCCTCACCCGCGACGCGGTCATAAACGTCCTGATGCTGGGGTGACGATGACCGCACCGCTCGCGATCCAGACCGAGACGTCCGCAACCGATACAGCCCCGCCGGCTGGCGCGTCGCTGCCGGCCTCGACACCGGAAAACCGCTGGCCCGCGCGGGTGGTCTGGTGCGTTGCGCTCGCCGCCTTCATCCTCCTGTGGCAGTTCGGCAAACCCGTTGCCGACTGGGCCTTCGAGGTGCCGCGCGACTGGCGCATCCCGGCGCAGCGCTGGATATCGGATGCCATGCGCTGGCTTCTCGACGAGGCGAGCTTCGGCCTCTTCACTTTCACCGACCTCACCCGCTTCATCGCCGGCGCGATCGAGGCGCCCTATCGCTTCATCCTCGGCCTTTTGTCCACCGGCATTCTCGACGGGCGCGGTTCCTCGGCGACGCAACTCCTGCCGCCGCTCTCCTGGATCGCGGTAATCGGCGTGGCGATGCTGATCGGCCATTACGCTGGCGGACGCCGGCTTGCCGTCCTGGTCG
>PARB01000032.1 GCA_002709505.1 Paracoccaceae bacterium
TCGGCGCGCGAGACCACGCCGACCCCGAGGCCGGTGGCGACGATCTCTCGCACCGCCTCGCGCCCCTCCGCCTCGATCGCCACATTGGGAACCAGACCGCGCAGCGCGACCTCCTCCTCGAACTTCTGCCGCGTCTTCGATCCGCTTTCCCGCAGCACCAGCGGCTTGTTGCAGATTTCCTCAAGCGTCGCGCCGGACCGCTCGCTCCACGGATGATCCCGGGCGACGAAGGCGACAATGGCCTCGCTGCCCAGATGCAGCGCCTTGAAGCGCGGCAGCGTGATCACCTCGCCGAGAACGCCGACATCGGCGGCGTAGTTCTCCAGCGCGGCGAGGACCGTCTCGGTATTGCCGCTGCGGATGGAGATCTCGATTCCCGGATAGCGCTGCCGGAAGATCGGGAGCAGATGCAGCAGGTGCAACGCGCTGTCGGCGATGATGCGCAGCGTGCCGGTGCGCAGGTCGCGAGCCTCCGACAGATACTCCATCGCCTGGCTTTCCGTGTCGAACATCCGCCGGGTGATTTCCAGCAGCCGCGAGCCCGTGTCGGTCAGCGAGACCTGCCGTTTGTTTCGATGGAACAGGATTATCTGATATTCTTCCTCCAGCTTGCGGACCTGATCGGAGACCGCCGGCTGGGTCAGTCCCAGCGCGTCGGCGGCCTTCGAGAAGCCCCCTGAGATCGCCACATTGTGAAAGGCTCGCAGTTGGACGTATCGCATCGGGTCTCCGTCTCGTGGGGTCGGGCAAGTCAGGCGGAACGGACAGGTGAATCGCCAAGGCTAAGCTACATCGATTCATTCGATGCGTTCTATTAGAATTAGCGATTTGACTTATGGTAATGATCGGTCGTTTGCTGATGGTGTAAGGTTCCGCGTGTCGCAAAGCGGCAAATAACAACAAGCAGCCGGACTTGCGCGCCTTACTCACCTTCACCGCATGGGGAGCCACAAATGGGAACGGTATCAAAGACTTTCGGACGCGTGGTCGGTCTGGCCGCCGCCGCAGCGCTCGCGACAACGCTCAGCGTTTCGGCGCGCGAGACAATCACCGTCTATACGGCCGTCGAACCGGAGGAACTTCAGGGGTTCGCGGAAGCCTTCCAGGCTGACAATTCCGACTACGAGATCCAGTGGGTTCGCGATTCCACCGGCGTCATCACCGCGAAGCTTCTGGCGGAAGGCGAGAACTCGCCGGCCGACATCGTCTGGGGTCTTGCCGCGACCAGTCTGCTGATGATGGCCGAGCGCGGCATGCTGGAAGCCTATGCCCCCGCGGGTGTGGAGAAGCTCTCGCCGGCCTTGATGGACAAGCAGGATCCGCCGCGCTGGGTCGGCCAGCGGGCGTGGGTCGCGTCGGTCTGCGTCAACACCTATGAGGCCGAGGCCAAGGGTCTGCCGATGCCGGCGACCTGGGAAGACCTGACGAAGCCGGTCTACAAGGGGCATATCATCATGCCGAACCCGGCCTCCTCGGGCACCGGCTTCCTCGATGTGTCGAGCTGGATGCAGATCTGGGGCGAGGAAAAGGCCTGGGACTTCATGGACCGGCTGCACGAGAACATCGGCATCTATTCCCATTCCGGCTCGGCTCCTTGCAAGATGGCCGGGCGCGGCGAATACCCGATCGGCATTTCCTTTGCCTACAAGGGCGCGCAGCTCAAGGGTGAGGGTGCTCCCGTCGAGGTGGTCGCCCCGTCCGAAGGCCTTGGCTGGGATCTGGAGAGCTTCGCCATCCTGAAGTCGGCCAAGAACAAGGCCGGCGCCAAGGCGCTTGCGGACTGGTCGGTCACCGAGCGGGCCAACCGGATGTACAACGAGGCCTATGCCGTCGTTGCCATGCCGGGCATCGCAACCCCTGTCGAGCATTTCCCCGCCAACATCGAGGAAAAGATGATCGACAACGACTTCGCCTGGGCGGCGGAGAACCGGGCGCGTATCCTGGAAGAATGGGAAAAACGGTACGGCTCCAAGTCCGCTCCGAAATAAGGCGGTTCGCCGCTGTCCGGCCGGCCATGCCGGCCGGACCTTATTCACGACGCACTCCATTCATTCGGAAGGACTCGCCGCTCATGAACATGGCAGCGAAACGCCCCAACCGTGTCCGTCCGGCTGCATTTGTTGCTCCGCAAGATGCGCCCAGCCACGACGCGTTCCTCGAAATTCACAATGTTTCCAAGCGATTCGGTGATTTTCAGGCGCTTACGGACATTTCCCTGACCATCGAACGGGGAACCTTCGTCTGCTTTCTCGGCCCGTCCGGATGCGGCAAGACCACCTTGCTGCGCGCCATCGCCGGGCTGGAGCGACAGAGTTCCGGCCGGATCATCCAGGACGGGCGCGACATCTCCAACCTGCCGCCGTCCCAGCGCGACTTCGGCATCGTGTTTCAGTCCTATTCGCTGTTTCCGAACCTGACGGTCAACGCCAATGTCGGCTACGGCCTCGTCAACCAGGGCCTGCCGAAGGCTCAGATTGCAGCACGCGTCCAGGAGCTTCTGGAACTCGTGCATCTGCCGTCCTCGGGGCCGAAATATCCCGCGGCGCTGTCCGGCGGCGAGCAGCAGCGCGTGGCGCTGGCGCGCGCGCTTGCGATGCAGCCCGGCCTGCTGCTTCTGGACGAACCGCTCAGCGCCCTCGACGCCAAGGTGCGCGTCGACCTTCGCCATGAGATGAAGCAGCTCCAGCGCCGCCTCGGCGTCACCACCATCATGGTCACCCACGATCAGGAAGAGGCGCTCGCGCTGGCAGATGTCGTGGTGGTGATGAGCAAGGGCAATATCGAGCAGGTCGGCACGCCGATGGAGGTCTATGCCAATCCGCAAAGCGCCTTCGTCGCGGATTTCGTCGGCCACATGAACCTGCTGCGCGGCACGGCGCAGGCGGACGGAACGGTGCGGATCGGGTCGCGCACGCTGCAACTCGACCCGAACCAGGTCGAGGGCCTGACCGGCGACGTTCTGGTCAGCTTCCGGCCAGAGGACGTCATGTTCCGCGGCCTTGACGCTGCAACCGACAACCAGCTGCAGGGCTATATCGAGAGTGTCGATTTCCTCGGCGCCTTCAGCCGCGCGCGGGTGCGGGTGGACGGGTTCGACGGCGCGGTCTTCGAGGCGGATCTGTCGGCCAACATGCTGCGTGACTTCGGCGTTGACGCCGGCAGCACCTTGCCGCTTGCCTTGCCGCGCAACCGGATCTGCATCTATCCCGGCAACGAACGAACGGCCGGGCTCGTGAAATCCTCCGGGGAGAGGCGGGCATGAGTGCGCAGGATATCGAGGCAACGGCGGGCCCGGCGTTTCCGTCCATCGACCGGGGGCGTCTGGTGTCGACCCTCGGCGTGCTGACCGGCGTCGCGCTGCTGCTGGTCTTTGTCGCCGCCCCGCTGATCACCATCTTTCTCAAGAGTCTGCAAAACGACAGCGGAACCTTTGTCGGACTGGACAACTTCGTCCGCTATTTCTCCTCCGCCGGGCTGATCCAGTCGCTGTTCAACTCGGTGCAGATCGCGCTGACGGTTACCGTGATCGCCTGCGGTCTTGCCTTCGGTTACGCCTATGCGCTGACCCGCACCTGCATGCCGTTTCGCGGCCTGTTTCGTGCCATCGCGATGATCCCGATCCTTGCTCCGTCGCTGCTGTCGGCCATCGCGCTCATCTATCTCTTCGGCAACCAGGGGATGATCCGCGAGCTGCTGTTCGGCAATTCCGTCTACGGACCGATCGGCATCGTGCTCGGCATCACCTTCTATGTGTTTCCGCATGTGCTGATGATCATGGTCACGGCGCTGTCGAGCGCGGACGCGCGTTTGTACGAGGCGGCGGAGGCCATGGGCACCTCGCGCTGGCGGGTCTTCTGGACCATCACCGTTCCCGGCGCCCGCTACGGCCTGATCAGTGCCGGCTTCGTCGTCTTCACGCTCACGATCACGGATTTCGGCGTCCCCAAGGTGATCGGCGGAAACTTCAACGTGCTTGCAACCGACATCTACAAGCAGGTGGTTGGCCAGCAGAGCTTTTCCATGGGCGCGGTCGTCGGCCTGATCCTGCTGTTTCCCGCCATTCTCTCGTTCTCGGTCGACCGGATCGTGCGCAAGCGCCAGGTGGCGCAGATGTCGGCGCGCGCCGTGCCCTATGCGCCGCAGCCGAGCAAGGGGCGGGACCGGGCGTTTTTCGTGTTCTGCTCGCTGGTCTCCGTGTTCCTGATCGGGATTCTCGGAACCGCGGTCTTCGCATCCCTGGTGACCTACTGGCCCTACAATCTCAGCCTGACCCTGGCGCACTACGACTTCAACGCCATCGATCCCAACGGCTGGAGCTCCTTCACCAACTCGCTGGAAATGGCCGCCTGGACGGCGCTGATCGGCACCTGCGTGATCTTCCTCGGCGCCTATTTCGTGGAAAAGGCCGACACGCTGCCCTTCGCCCGGGGGCTCCTGCACATGCTGGCGATGATCCCGATGGCGGTGCCCGGCCTCGTGCTCGGCCTGGCCTATGTCTTCTTCTTTTCAACGCCAACCAATCCGCTGAGCGGGCTCTACGGCACGATGGCGATCCTCGTCCTGTCGACGGTGGTCCATTTCTACACCGTGGCGCATCTGTCCTTCGTGACCGCGTTGAAACAGCTCGACAAGGAGTTCGAGGCGGTCTCGGCGTCGCTCAAGGTGCCCGCCTACAAGACCATGCTCAGGGTGCATGTGCCGATCTGCCTGCCGCTGATCCTCAATGTCGCCATCTATCTCTTCCTGAACGCGATGACGACCGTGTCGGCGGCCGTGTTCCTCTATGCGCCGGACACGAAACTGGCCTCGATCGCGGTGCTGAACATGGATGACGTGGGCGATCAGGCCCCCGCGTCGGCGATGGCGATCATGATCGTGCTGACCTCCGTCAGCGTAAAACTCTTGCAGGTGGTGGTCACCCGGTCTCTGCTGGCCCGGTCAAGCGCCTGGCGAAATCGAGAGACGGCCTGACGGCTTTGCCAAGGTCCGGGCTGCCTCAATGCGGCCCGGACCGGTTGCCACCATGCGGTCGGATCCGAATCATGCGGCGCGCCGTCGGGTGGGGATCGGGCCTGAGGCAACCGAATGAACGCAGGCGAGACCAGACGAGCGGTCGCGCTTCACCACTGGCCCGGAACCGGTTCTTGCCGGTGACGCGCGAAACAGCGCATCCGGTCAAGCGATCTCCGGTTCGGGATCGCGACGGCCGGGAACAACAAGAAGGACTGGGTCATGACTGTTTCGCTGATGCTTCTGCATCTGGCGGGGGCGGTGACGCTCCTCCTGTTCGCCGTGCGAATGGTGCGCACCGGCGTGGAGCGGGCGCATGGCGCCGGGCTTCGCCGCGCCATCGGCCGTGCCCGGACAGGCGCGGTCAAGTCGGCCGCCATCGGCGTGGGGGCGGCCGTTGTGCTGCAGAGTTCCACCGCGGTAGCGATTCTGGGCGCGGGGTTCGCGGCGAGCGGGATGCTGCCGCTGTCCGTCGGACTTGCGCTGATGCTGGGCGCGGACCTCGGCTCCGCCCTGGTGGTGCGGATCCTTTCTTTCGACATTTCCTGGCTGATGCCGATCGCGCTGGTGGTCGGCGGCGGTCTTTTCCTCAAGGGCCGAAACCGCGAGCAGCGCCAGACCGGGCGCATCCTGATCGGCATCGCGCTTGTGCTGCTGTCGCTCCGGCTGATGGGGGAGGCGACCGCCCCGCTGCGGGAGGGAAGCTTCTTCTCGCTGGTCGTGGATTATCTGTCCGGCGATCTCCTGACCGGGTTCCTGCTCGGCGCCCTGTTCACCTGGGCGGTGCATTCCAGCGTGGGTGCGATTCTCCTGTTCGTGACATTGGCCGCGCAACAGGTTCTGCCTGCGGAACTCGGCATCGTGCTGACGCTCGGCGCGAATCTCGGCGGCGGCCTGATCGCCCTCGGCCTGACAAGGGGCGGGGCGCTGGAATCGCGGCGCATCGTGGTCGGCAACATGCTGTTTCGCGGCGCCGGCGCCTTCGCTGCCCTGGCGGTTCTGATCGCCTTCGATCCGCCCCTCGCTCTGCTCGGCGCCACGGCGGCGGAACAGATCGTCAACGCCCACGTCCTCTTCAATGCCGTTCTGGTAATTGTCGGCCTGCCGCTCTGCCTGCCGATGTCGCGGGCGGTCCAGCGGGTGCTGGCCGCCCCGACGGAGCCCGAAGGGACGCTGGCCGAGACCCGTATCAGCGCTCTGAAACGCGAGGCAATCGACGTGCCGAATCTCGCGATCGCCGGAGCAACGCGGGAACTGATCGGCATGGGCGAGACGGTCCAGCGGATGCTGACCCCGGTGATGGACCTCTACGAGAGCGGATCGCCGGCCCGGATCGCGCAGACCCGCGCGCTCGACGACGAACTCGACAAGGTCCAGGCCGAGATCAAGCTCTACCTGGCGGAAGTGGCCCGCAAGCGGCTCGATCCCACGGATGTGCAGCGGTGTTTTGAACTCACCGGCCATGCGATCAGCCTCGAGCACGTTGGCGACATCATCGTCAAGGACCTGCTGTCCCTGGCGGAGAAGAAGCGCGACCGGCGGCTGCGCTTCACGCCCGACGGCTGGCGCGAGCTGACCGACCTCCACCAGCGGGTGCTGGCCAACCTGCATCTCACGCTCAACCTGCTGGTCTCCGGAGACCGGGAGACGGCCCGCCAGATCGTCGAGGAAAAAGACCGTCTGCGGCAGCTGGAACGCGATAGCAGCTCCCGCCATCTGGCGCGTTTGCGCGAGGGCAGCATCGACGCCATTGAGTCGAGCGAGATCCACCTGGAGACGATCCGGCACTACAAGCAGATTAACTCTCTTGTGGCGACGATTGCCTATCCGATCCTGCGCGAAAGCGGCGAATTGCTCGACAGCCGGCTCTCCACGACGGCTGCCGAATGATGTATAAGTAAAATCGTTCAAAACCATCTGAAATAGCGATTTTACAAATAAATATCTCCCACGCATCATCTCCAGTGCGAGGTGGCCGGAACGAGACCGGCCTACCGGACCGAGATTGGACGCAGCCCCGCCGGTAACGGGGCAGGGCTGCGGTTTCCCGTTCTGGCCGACTTTCTTGCCTGGAGGCTTTGTTCCATGTCGACCGATTACACCCCGGCCGCGATGCCTGCTCCGCTGTGCGGAGAACCCTATCTCCTGACGCCCGGGCCCCTGACCACTTCGCATGAGGTGAAGAAGGCGATGCTGCGCGACTGGGGGTCCTGGGACGACGATTTCCGCGCCATGACGGCGCAGATGCGCAAAGAGCTTCTGTCTCTGATCGGCCCCGGCGGCGACGACTACGACTGCGTGCCGATGCAGGGCAGCGGCACCTTTTCGGTCGAGGCCATGCTCGGCAGCTTCCTGCCGCGCGACGGCAAGGCGCTTGTCCTGAGCAATGGCGCCTATGGCAAGCGGATCGTCCAGACGCTCCAGTATCTGGGACGGGACTTCGCCGAGATCGACAAGGGCGACTATCTGCCGCCGCGCGGCGAGGAGGTCGCGAGGGCTTTGGAGCAGGACCCGGCGATCACCCACGTCGTCATCGTCCATTGCGAGACCAGTTCGGGCATTCTCAATCCGCTGAAGGAGATCGCCGACACGGTCGCCGCCCATGGCCGCAAGCTCCTGGTCGACAGCATGAGCGCCTTCGGCGCGGTGCCGCTGGAGGTCGGAGAGATCGCCTTCGAGGCAATGGTCTCATCCGCCAACAAATGCATTGAGGGCGTGCCGGGCTTCGGCTTCATCATCGCGCGCAAGTCGGCGCTCGAGGCGGCCAAGGGCGTCAGCCAGTCGCTCAGTCTCGACGTGCATGCCCAGTGGGCGCATATGGAAAAGACCGGCCAGTGGCGCTACACGCCGCCGACCCATGTGGTCGCCGCCTTCGTGGAGGCGCTGCGCCAGCACCGCGAGGAAGGCGGCGTCGCCGCGCGGCTCGCCCGCTACAGCGCCAACCGCGACACGCTCGTTTCCGGCATGCGCGAGCTCGGGTTCGAGACGCTGCTCAAGGACCGCTGGCTGTCGCCGATCATCGTCACCTTCTTCAATCCCGACGATCCCGCCTTCGGCTTCCAGGACTTCTACGCAAGGATGAAGGCCAAGGGCTTCGTCATCTATCCGGGCAAGCTGACGGTGGTGGACAGTTTCCGCGTCGGCTGCATCGGCCGGATGGACCCGGACGTGATGCGCCGGGTGGTGGCGGCTGTCGCCGAAAGCCTTGAGGAAATGGGCGTCAAGAGCGCCGTGCCGCCGCGCATCGCGCTGGAAGAACGCACCAAGCTCGTCGCCTGATCCCAGTTCTCCCAATCACAAGAAAGCCAAGCGTTTCCATGAACCAGATGTCAAAATTCCCCATCCAGGTCAACGACCGCGCCTATCCGCGCCCGAATGTGCCGGCGATCGCAATCTGTCTCGACGGTTGCGAGCCGGCCTATCTGGATGCGGCCATCGACGCCGGCCTGATGCCGACGCTGAAGCGCATCCGCGAGACCGGCACCGTGCGCACCGCCCATTCCGTCATCCCGAGTTTCACCAACCCGAACAACCTGTCGATCGCGACCGGCCGTCCGCCTGCGGTGCATGGCATCTGCGGCAATTATCTGTTCGATCCGGACACGGGCGAAGAGGTGATGATGAACGACCCGCGGTTCCTCCGCGCGCCGACGGTGTTCAAGGGCTTCTACGATGCCGGGTGCCGGGTCGCGGTGGTGACTGCCAAGGACAAGCTGCGCGCGTTGCTGGGCCATGGCCTGGCCTTCGACGAAGGCCGCGCGATCTGCTTTTCCTCGGAAAAGTCCGACACCACGACCAAGGCCGAGCACGGCATCGACAATGCCAGCGCGTGGCTCGGACGTGAGGTTCCGGAAGTCTATTCGGCGGAACTCTCCGAATTCGTCTTTGCGGCCGGCGTCAAGCTTCTCGCCGAGTTCAAGCCCGACGTGATGTATCTGACCACGACCGACTACGTGCAACACAAATATGCGCCGGGCGAGCCTCAGGCCAATGCCTTCTACGAGATGTTCGACCGTTATCTGACCGAGCTAGACGCGATGGGTGCCGCCATCGTCGTCACCGCCGACCACGGCATGAAGCCGAAGCACACGGCCGACGGCAAACCGGACGTGATCTATCTGCAGGACCTGTTCGACGACTGGCTGGGCAAGGACGCGGCGCGGGTCATCCTGCCGATCACCGATCCTTACGTCGTGCACCATGGCGCGCTCGGCTCCTTCGCCACCACGTATCTGCCGGAAGGGGCGGATGTGGCCGACCTGATCGCGCGGCTGTCTCCGATCGAGGGCATCGATCTCGTGGTCGACCGGGACGAGGCCTGCCGGCGGTTCGAACTGCCGGCGGACCGGATCGGCGACCTCGTGCTGATCTCGTCGGAGAACAAGACGCTCGGCACCAGCGCGTCGCGCCACGACCTGTCGGCGCTCAAGGAACCCTTGCGCAGCCATGGCGGCCTGACCGAGCAGGCGGTGCCTTTCATTGTGAACCGGGTGATGTCGGATCTTGTCGAAGCACCGGAGCTTCGCAATTTCGACGCCCTTCAGATCGCAGCAATGGCCGCGGCCAGCTAGGCCGCCGCGCGACACGCGGCTGCCTTGGCATCAAAGCACGATGCGAAGGCAGCCGATCCTCTAGTGCGCGCGCAGCTTGCGCGACCTCGGGCGAACCGACCGGGCCGCAGGTTGCTTCAGGGAGTGACGGATATGAACAAGAGCGAACGCGGCCTTGCGCTGCGCCACGAACCGATGCGCATCGCCGGCCGCAAGGTCGACGCCGACGGCGTGATCGAGGTGCGCTATCCCTATACCGATGCCGTGATCGGCACGGTGCCGGCGGGGCAGGCTGCCCATGCGCGTGAGGCCTTCGCCATCGCCGCGGCCTACAAGCCGACGCTCACGCGTTACGAACGCCAGCAGATCCTGTTTCGCGCCGCCGAGCTTCTGGTCGAGCGCAAGGCGGAGATCGCGAAGACGATCACGCTCGAACTCGGCATTTCCCAGAAGGATGCCTTCTACGAGGTCGGGCGGGCCTATGACGTATTCACCCTGTCGGCGCAGATGTGCATCATCGACGACGGGGAGGTGTTTTCCTGCGACCTGACCCCGCACGGCAAGGCGCGCAAGATTTTTACCACCCGCGAGCCGCTCAATGCGATCTCCGCGATCACGCCCTTCAACCATCCGCTCAACATGGTGGCGCACAAGGTGGCACCGGCGGTTGCGACCAACAATTGCATTGTCGTCAAGCCGACGGAACTGACGCCGATGACCGCGCTGATGCTGGCCGACGTGCTCTATGACGCGGGCCTGCCGCCGGAAATGCTCTCCGTTGTAACGGGCCTGCCCAAGGACATCGGCGCGGAGATGATCACCAACCCGGAGATCGAGCTGGTGACCTTCACCGGTGGCGTGCCGGTCGGCAAGATGATCGCCGAGACCGCCGGCTACAAGCGCACGGTGCTGGAACTGGGCGGCAACGATCCGCTGATCGTGCTCGACGATCTGGGCGAGGAGGATCTGGCAAAGGCCGCCGATCTGGCGGTCGCCGGCGCGACCAAGAATTCCGGCCAGCGCTGCACGGCCGTGAAACGGATTCTCGCCCAGGAGAAGATCGCAGACCGGCTGGTCGAGATGATCGAGGAGCGGGCGCGCAAGATCGTCTTCGGAGATCCGATGGACCCGGACACCGATCTCGGCACGGTGGTTCATGCCGGGGCAGCGGAGATGTTCGACGCGCGCGTCGCAAAGGCGGCGGAGGAGGGGGCAAAGGTGCTCTATCATCCGGGCCGCGATGGCGCGCTGCTGCCGCCGATCGTCGTCGATCACGTGCGCCACGAAAGCGAACTGGTGCTGGAAGAAACTTTCGGACCGGTCATTCCGGTCGTGCGCGTCTCGGGCGACGACGCGGACGTGATGGCGATTTCCAACTCCACCGCCTTCGGCCTGTCGTCTGGCGTTTGCACCAACCGGATGGACCGGGCGACGGCCTATGTGAAGGGGCTCAACGTCGGCACTGTGAACATCTGGGAGGTTCCGGGATACCGGATCGAGATGTCGCCCTTCGGCGGGATCAAGGACAGCGGCCTTGGCTACAAGGAAGGCGTGATCGAGGCGATGAAAAGCTATACCAACATCAAGACCTTCTCCCTTCCCTGGTGAGGAGCGGCAGCGCTTGGTTTCCGGTCTCCGCGGCGTCACGGCGTCGCGGGGGCCGTTTCAGTTGAGTGAATCGATTGCGAAGGGAATAGGGCGATGGCGGCGAACCACGGCACTGCACACGGGGGTGCGGTTGCGAAACGGGCGCATACCGAAGGCGAGGCCAACACCTCCGCCGCGCGCGCGGCCTGGCGGGCGGCCAGCCGGCACGACGCCACGGATGCGCTGCTTGAGCGCGACGCGGAGGCGTTTCTCCATCAAAGCCTGTCGTCGCCATGCCTGTCGGCGATTGCTAGGGCCGAAGGCATCTGGATCGAGGATGTGGCCGGTCGCCGCTTCATGGATTTTCACGGCAACAGCGTCCATCACATCGGCTACGGCCATCCACGACTGAAGGCCGCCATTGCCGCCCAGATGGACGCGCTGCCCTTCGCGCCGCGCCGTTTCACCTGCGAGCCGGCGGTGGAGCTTGCCGAAAAGCTCGCAAGCATTGCGCCGGGCGCACTGTCGCGTTGCCTGTTCACCACCGGCGGATCGGACGCCAACGAGGTCGCGCTCAAGATCGCCCGCGCCGCCACCGGCCGGTTCAAGACGGTCTCCTTCTGGGATGCGTTTCACGGAGCGGGGTTCGGTGCTGCGAGCGTTGGCGGCGAGCACACGTTCCGCTCCGGGATCGCCGGACCATTGCTTCCGGGCACAGAACATGTCGCGCCCTTCGCCTGCTACCGCTGTCCCTACAATCACGCCGGGCCCGAGACCTGCGGTCTCGCCTGCGCGAAAATGGTCGACTATGTGCTGGAGCGCGAGGGCGATATCGCGGCGGTGATCGCCGAGCCGATGCGGGCCGTTCCTTATGTTCCGCCTCCCGGCTTCTGGAAGGCGGTGCGCGAGGCCTGTACCCGGCGCGGCGTGCTGCTCATCTTCGACGAGATCCCGACGGGGCTTGGCAAGACCGGGCGCTATTTTGCCTGCGAGCACGACGAGGTCGTTCCCGATATCCTGGTGTTGGGAAAGGCGCTCGGCGGTGGCATCCTGCCGATTGCCGCGGTGATCGCGAATTCCGAGCTGAATGTCGCAGGCGACTATGCCATCGGCCACTACACCCATGAAAAGAACCCGGTGACCGCGCGTGCGGCCCTGACGACGCTTGAAATCATCGAGGACGAGGGGCTTGTGGAGCGCTCCGCAAAGCTTGGCGCCCATGCGATGACGCGACTTCACGAAGATCTCGCCGGCAACCCGATCGTTGGCGATATTCGGGGCAGGGGGCTGATGTTCGGCGTGGAAATCGTCACCGACCGGGCCGAGCGTACGCCGGGCAACGATCTTGCGGAAGCGATCTACTACCGCTGCCTCGACGCCGGGCTCAGTTTCAAGATCTCGCAGGGCTGCGTCTTGACGCTGTCGCCGCCGCTGACGATTGCGCGCGCGGAGCTCGACCGGGCGCTGGACATCGTGCGCGACGCCATCCGCGCCGTTTGCTGAGGCGCAAGGAGTGTCCAGTCTTGCGCTTGCGCTCGTTCTCACCGCCGCGGTTCTTCATGCCGCCTGGAACGCCATGGTCAAGGCCGGCAACGACCGGGCCCTGATCCTCGCCTGCGTCGCCATCGCGCATACGGTTGTTGGCGCGGCAATGATCGCCGTCGCACCCGCGCCTGCGCCGGCAAGCTGGCCCTATATCGCGGCCTCGGGCGCGCTGCATTACCTCTATTACATCCTGCTGTTCCTGGCCTACCGGATCGGCGACCTGTCGCAGGTCTACCCGATCGCGCGCGGCCTTTCTCCGCTTCTGGTGAGCATCGGTGCCTTTCTCTTTGCCGGCGAACTTCTATCGCTCCCGGCCGCCGCCGGTATTGCGTTGATCTCCGGCGGCATCGCGCTCTTGTCCTTCGTCGGGCGCCGGGCGCCGACGGCGCAGCCGGCAGCGCTTGCGGCAGCGGTGTCCACCGGCGTGGTGATCGCAAGCTACAGTCTCGTCGACGGTATCGGCGTGCGGCTGTCGGAAAGCGCATTCGGCTATACCGGCTGGCTCTTCGTGTCGGAGGCTCTGGTGGTCGCGGTTGTCGCACGCCGGCGCTGGGGGCAATTGCGCCCACTGGCGCGGCCGATCGCGACCTACACGCTTCTTGCCGGCGTCAGCGCCGTCAGCGCCTATGCGCTGGTGATCTATGCAAATCTTCTGGCACCACTCGGCGCTGTTTCGGCGGTCCGTGAGGTCAGCGTCGTGGTCGCGGCAGGGATCGGTGTCCTGATCTTCGGGGAGCGTCCGTGGAAAAGCCGGGTGTTCGCCGCCGCTGCCGTCACCGCCGGCGTGGTTTTGCTTGCCGCGAATTGAGGGGCTTTCAGCCGGATGGCGACAGGGTCACCGTCGGGGGAGCAGAAGGTATGACCGGACCCTGCTCCCCGAGCAGACGAGCCCGGAGCAGGATGTCGAGGCACGGATCGGCCTGCCAATCGGGAGAGCCGGGCAAACTAACGCTGCCCAAAGCGCATGCGCTATGATATTCGGCTGCCTTCCCCATTAAGATGGTATCCATGACGCCGAAAACCGACTCCCCCCACGCATCCTCGACCGCCGCCATACATCCGGCTCTCGCTTCCGCCCTCGCGACGAAGGGCTACAGTCAACTGACGCCGGTTCAATTGGCGATGACGAACGAGGAGTATGGCGAAGCCGACCTTCTCGTCTCGGCGCAGACAGGATCGGGCAAGACGGTTGCCTTCGGCATTGCAATCGCGCCGACCCTGCTTGGCGACGCGTCATGCTTCGACACGGCGGGAGCGCCGCTGGGGCTGATCATCGCGCCGACGCGCGAGCTCGCCATTCAGGTAAAACGCGAGCTCGACTGGGTCTACGCGGAGACGCAAATCAGGATCGCGACCTGTGTGGGCGGCATGGATATCCGCAATGAACGCCGGGCCCTCGACCGTGGGGCGCATCTTGTCGTCGGCACGCCCGGGCGCCTGCGCGACCACATCACGCGTGGAGCGCTAGACCTCAGCGCCATTCGCGCGGTGGTGCTCGATGAAGCCGACGAAATGCTGGACCTCGGGTTCCGCGACGACCTGGAATTCATCCTCGGCGCGGCGCCAAGAGAGCGCCGGACGCTGCTTTTCTCGGCAACCGTACGGCACGGCATCGCCGAACTGGCCAAAAGGGTGCAGACCAATGCGGTTCGCGTCGCGACAACCGCGCCCACCGAGCAGCATGCCGACATCGACTACCAGATGATGATCGTGCGTCGCCACGAGCGGGAGCACGCCATCATCAACACGCTGCTGGAGGCCGACAGCAAGAGTGCCCTGGTGTTCGGTCATACGCGTGAAGCGGTGCGCCACCTGACGGCGCGCCTCGTTAATCGCGGCTTCTCGGTGGTGTCGCTTTCGGGGGAGATGGCGCAATCGGAGCGGTCGAACGCGCTGCAATCCATGCGCGACGGGCGCGCGCGCGTCTGTGTGGCGACCGATGTCGCGGCGCGCGGCATCGACCTTCCCAGTCTCGATCTCGTCGTCCACGCCGACCTGCCGAGCAACCCGGAGACCCTTTTGCATCGGTCCGGGCGAACCGGTCGTGCCGGTCGAAAGGGCATCTGCGTGCTCATCGTCCCGGAAAACAGGCGGGGCGCGGCGCAGCGCGTGTTGGCACTGGCAAAGCTGACCGCGACCCTGCGTGCGGCGCCCGGCATTGCGGAGATCGAGGAGCGCTATCGCCGGCAGATCCTCGAGGCCGCCGCCTCGGCCGCGCTGCCCGAGGAGGCGGAGGCGGAGTTTGTCGCCGAGTTGCTGGAGCGGGCCGGACCGCAGCGCATTGCAGCGGCGTTCCTTCGCCAGCAACTGGCGGCGCACCCCGTTCCCGAAGACCTCTTGCCGCTTCCCCCCGAAGCCTTGCAGAGCAGGGGACCCGCTCGTGTTCCCCGCTCCGCGGAAAAGCATGGCTCGGCTCGCGAGCCGCGCGGCCCTGATATGGAAGGCGGTGTCTGGTTCACCATCTCGCTCGGGCGCAGACATCGCGCGGACCCGAAGTTCCTGCTGCCGATGATCTGCAACGCCGGCGGCGTCACGAAGCGTGATGTCGGCGCGATCCGGATCGACGATACCGAAACCCGGTTCGAGATTTCCGGCGACAAGGCAGGAGGCTTCGCGCACCAGATCAGGCAGCCTGGCAGCGTCGAGAAGGGCATCCGGATCGCGCCGGCCGGCGAGGTCCGCGCAACGCCGAGGCCTGCAAAACCGAAGTTCAAGCCGGACAGCAAACCGCCCCGCNAGCCGGCAGCACCGGACAAGGGCCGAGGCAAGCCCTCAAAGCACAAGAGCGGCAAGCCGAAACGCTCCGGTTGATCGGAGCGTTGCCGCTCCGCGCCGGCGCTTTCGCCGCGACATGCGCGGTGGGGAGCGGTCGTGCGGGGCAGGGCGGCTGAGGCCGACCGCGCGCTTGTATCTGACGGCACGGAAAACGCATCCGCGCCATTGCAGGCGGCAAATACCCAAGCGAATCGAGACAGCCAGACAGTTCGGGTGCTGAAGGCTGCCGGCGCAGGGCGGTTGACGGAAATCCGCGTGCTCGGCTGTTTGGAAAATTGCGGAGCTTCGGGGAAAAAGTCCGAGCCCGACGTGTAACCCGCAAGAACGGATGGCAATAACCGGGGAGATCCGGGGAGGTCCGTGATTGTCGGGGAATACACCGGTTCGAGGTGGAAAGTTGAGGGATTGCGCGGGGTTGTGCGGGGATCGGTGTTCCTGGAAACGTCGATCGACGGCAGGACGTTCGCGCAAGATCGTTTGGCAATTCCGGTGAATGTGGCCACGTGACGCGATCCGTTCGACACGCGGATGCGCAGAAAACCGGGTTTCATCATCCCGGAGGTGGGAAGAAATTCAGGCAATGTCATCGCCTCTTCCCACCTTACAGAAAACCGCAGAGTTTCGCCGTTGAAGTGCCGTTGGCGGCCGTCGCCTCCGGTCGAAAGGTGGGAAATTTGAAGGCCGTCAAAAGCGCGTTGGACGGGGGATTGAGCGGCGATTGAAGTGGGACGCGAAACCGGCAATCCGGCGTTGACGTCCCACTTGGACGGAGCCGGCAGAAAACCGCGCATTTGGTCTTGTTCCGGATTCCGCGCCTGCTGTGAAAGTGGGACGTTTCGAAGGCGCTAAAGCGCCAGCCCAGATCTAGCACACATATTCATGGTGACTTGAACTTCGGTGCGATCCCCGCCGATGGACACGGGAACGAATCCGCCCTGCTTTGTTAAAACGCCCATGAAGGGCTTTTCGCCGGTATAGCCGCCGAAGCTGTTCCGTGCGTTTACCCAGCCACACGCTACCAGAACGTCGTCGGAGTTGACCCCGGCAACGACGGATCCAAACCGCGCCGACTCCGGGTCCTTGAGTGCGTTGCGCACGCCGTCGTGAACGGCCGCCACCTGCGCGCTGGTCAGCTTCTTCGGAGTGTAGATCTCCGGCTCCTTCGATTGCGTCTGACAGCCAGCGAGCAGAAGGCATGCGGAAACGGCAACGGCCATTCTCATAGGTCTCTCCATGCAGATGCAGCCGAACACGCACTGCGTCCGCTGCGTGTCCCCGGTAGATCTTGCAATTTATAGCTTTGCAACAAATGATCGTCACCGAGAAAATTTAGTCTGAACGATCATGAAGCCGGCCGTTTGCCGGTGCCCGGTTCAGCCGCCGCCGTCCGGAGCCTCTTGCGCAAGTGCGCCTCCAGCCAAGGCAGCAGAGCCTCCAACTCGGCCGCGTCCGAAGGATCATCCGCACGCGTTATGAGAGCGTTATAAGCGGACGCCTCCTCGTCGAGGAGCGCGTCTGCCGGTAGCCAGACACCTTCTTCCGAATGCACCCGTCCCACGAGACGCCCGACTGAACGAAAAAGCGCAGCGTCGATGATTGCCGGTCTGTGGTTCGGCTCGGCCATTTTCTCACCTTCGCCTGTCGCAAGCCATGCAACTGAATGGCCCGTCGCCTTTGCCACGGCGACAATGAACGACAGTTTCACCTCATACTTGCCGCTGATCTGATCACCCACTGTTCGCCTTGGAACACCAGTGATCTTAGCAAGCGCATTAAGCCCGCCAACGACGCGCGCAGCCTCTTTAACTCGGTCGCCGATTCTATCCATCACGCACAAACGACCGCAGCCAATGCATAGCGACTGCTCGCTTGCAATATGGCGACGAATCGCTATACCTATCTTTATCGGCCCGTGATTCGGGGCCGTGACCACACACAAAACGTCCAAAGAAACCGGCCTGTTCCCGCAGGCCGGTTTCAACAAAGGGGTCGCCCATGAAGCCCGGAACAGGTCCCGCCTGGGATCAACACTCCATCAAGGCCGAGCTGCACCGGCGAGGCATGACACTTACAGCCCTGGCTGAAGGCGTCGGCATGAAGCAGAACGCGTTCAGCCACGTCTGGAAGCGCACCAACCGCAAGGCAGAGAAGGCGATTGCTGACTTCCTCGGGATGCCCGTCGAGCAACTCTTTCCGGATCGGTATCCGGTCACGAAAACCCGCATCTTCAATAGCAAGAAATACGGGCGGACAGAAGGTCAGAAAGCTTCCTCCGCAAATGACAGGGTTGCGGCATGACGCGCCCGAAGCTGTCAGACACGCGGCCATCGGCTGACATCGCAATCGCGGTTGCGGCGGTTCTCGCGGGATGCGTCGCGCTGGCCTTGTCCGCCCTGCTGGGGAGGGTGTGGTGATGCGTTCCTACGAAGTCGTCTTGCTTGGCATGACCATCCTCGTGTGCGTGGGCACGATCCTGATGCTCCTGCGCACTGTGTGGGCCGAGCTGCGGTCCTCGCTGTATATCCTGACAAGGACGAAAATCGCCCTTGAGGAGATCGAGATCCGGCTTGAAAGGCTGGATGAGGTTCTCGACCAGATCGAGGGCGATACCCGGAACAGGAAGGCCCCGGGCGTCGATAGCGGGCTCGTCTATGAAGCCGGTCGGGGCCATGTCTATGCCCCAGGAGGTGCGCGCTAATGGCGTCCTTCTCCTTCCCCTGTAACTTCGCTCCATGCCGCTTCAAGGGCCTGGAATGCAATCGGCACCTGGTCGCGAATGACCGTGTCAAAATTTGCAGGGTTGAAGAACTGGCCCGCGTTGACGTTCGCCTCGACGAGCCGCACCGCGAGTTCAAAGAGCTTTTCAGCATCCATTCCAATCATCTCCTCGTGTTTCCAGACCACCTGGGGATGTCAGGCTCCGGCGCGCGCGTCACCGTGCGCCGGAACCGCAACCAAAGTACGTTAATCGATTTTGTCGCCACCTACCGCAACCGGGTCTGTTCATCATGAGCTCCAACCTAATTGCCTCCAACGACCATGCGAAGAAGATCATCCAAGACGCGCACAACGGCTTTGAGACGGTCCGTCCCGATCTCCTGGTCAGCGCGATCAAGCTGGCACTTCGCGCGGATGCAGAGTCTGCAAGAAGCGCAGCCAAGATTGAACGGAACGTGGTCGAAAATGCTCTCGGCTTGCTGAGCGCGTACGTCGCGGATGGCGGGGCGGAGGCAGACAGGGTGCTCGACGTCCTCTTGAGTTCCCTGTCTAGCGAGTTTTGCGCGATGCTCGTTTTTACCAACTTTGGCGATCCGGCGGTCGCACAATGACCGTTGCCCGCGAGATCCCGCTTTCGTTCATCGACGTGCCCGCCGGCCGGCGCAAGGTCTCGCCGGACTGGATCGAGGCGCTTGCCGCCGACATCGAGCGGCAGGGCCTGCGCGTTCCGGTGCTGCTTGTCGAGACGGGCGAGCGGTTCCGGCTGGTCGCCGGCGCGCACCGGCTGGCGGCGGCGAAGGCGCTCAAGTGGACAACCATTCCAGCCGAAGCCAAGCCGGCCAAGGCCTTCGCCGACGACGCGGCCCTGAAGCTTGCCGAGATCGCGGAAAACCTGATGCGCCGCGAACTCTCCGCGCTCGACCGGGCGATGGATGTTGCGGCGTGGCGGGAGATCTACGAACAGGCGCAAGGGGCGGTTAAGCGCGGTGGAGACCGGCGCGGCCGATCAAAGTACCACAATGATACTTTGATCGACGCGGACCCGCTTGCGGTCGCGGCGGAGCGGTTCGCGGAGACCTTCGGCGAGGCCGCGCGGCGGGCACTCGGCCTTAGCAAAATGACCGTGTGGCGTTGCCTGAAAATCGCGACGCTGGACGAAGAGACGCGCGAGCGCGTGGCGCTGACTCCGGTGGCCGAAAGCCAGACCGATCTCATGGCGCTTGCCGATGCGGATGCCGAGACCCGGCGCAAGGCGCTCGATCTGCTGTTCGCCGATGAGGCTGGTTCGGTTTCCGAAGCACTGGCGAAGATCGCGGGGCACAAACCCGACGATCCGACAGAGAAGGCGTATCGGTCGATCGCCGACAAATGGCGGCGGCTGCCCGCCCGGTGGCGGCGCAACTTCATCCGGACGCATCGCGACGAGATCGTCGCGCTGCTGAAAGAGGAAGGCGCGCTCTGATGGCAAAAGCGCGCGGCGATACACTGACCGGAGACCTGCTTTCGTGGGAACCGCCGCAGGTGGCGGCCGGGTTCGCGCCCGGCAGCATCCGCGGTTCGCGGCTTGCCTCGCAAATCAGCCAGGCGGTGGCGCTGGCATTGAAGTCTTCCCCGCTTTCGCGCGGCGAGATCGCCGCCGCAATGAGCGCCGAGCTCGGCTACCAGATCTCGGAAAACATGCTGGCCAATTACGCCTCAGAAGGGGCGGAAGGACACCGGATCACGCTGGAACGGTTCATCGCGCTGATCGAGGTCACGGGCTGCACGGACCTTCTCGGCTTCGTCGCCGAACGCTTCGGCTTGGTGGTGGTCGATCAGCGGTACCGGGCGTTGATCAACCTCCATCTCGCGGAAGAGGCGGAAGCCAAGATCCAGAAGTTCAAGGCTGCGGAAAAAGCCAAGTGGGGGGCCGTCTGAGCGATGAACGCGCACAACCAAACCCAAATCCAGTTGTGGTTCACGGCGGCGGAGATCGCCGATCTTGCGTCGAAAGGCGACCTGCCGGGAATGCCGACGACGAAACGCGGCGTGAACGATCTTGCCGATCGAGAGAGTTGGCATTGTCATGCACTCGTGCGGCACCGGCCGGGCCGCGAAGGAGGTGGCGGCTTTGAGTACCACCTCGACCTGCTGCCGCTGGATGTCCGGCTTTGCTACCTGTCGCGGCGGGTCGGTCCGGCGCTTTCCATCAAAGGCGGCGGTGGCCCGCGCGACCTTCCGGCAGCGGTCGGAAACCTGACGGATCGCGCAAGGCTCAGCCGGGATGCCCGCATGCATGTCCTGAGGCTTGCCGACCGGTTCCGCCAGATGGTCGACATGGGCGCGCTCGCCTCCGACAGCCATTTCGCGGACCTCTTCAACGCCGGGCGGATCGAACTGCCGGAGTGGGCCGAAGGTGCGGTCAAGCGGGTGTCGGCGCGCACGCTGATGCGCTGGCGCAAAGCCGCGAAATTCCAGGGGAGCGCATCGCTCGGCCACGACCCGGCCCAGGCGCGCAAGGGCAAGGGGCTGCTTGCCAGCGCCGAAGGCGGGCGGTTGCGCGCCTATATCCTCGCCTGGATCATCAAGAACCCGGCGCTTTCGGCCGAGACGATCCGCGACTATTGCGAGGACGAGTTCGGCGCGGAGATCGTCGACCGGCACGGCGAGTTCAAGCCATTGCCGCCGGTGCGCACGTTCCAGCATTTCATCAAGGAACTGCGGTCGACGGAAAAGGTGGTGATCACCAAGAACACCAATCCGGACAAGTACCGCTCGACGATGGCGCTGCGCGGCACCGGCGCCTATCGCTGGATCAAGGAGCCGAACCAGCTCTGGCAGGTCGACGCCTCGCCGGTCGATGCGCTTTGCACGGACGGCCGGCATTCGATGTACGCCTGCATCGACCTTGCCACACGCCGCGTCGTCATCACGCTGTCGAAGACGCCGCGCGCCTCGGCGGTCGGCCTCCTGATCCGCAAGGCGCTGATCGCCTGGGGCGTTCCCAAGACGGTGAAGACGGACAACGGCTCCGACTTCAAGGCGCGCTCCATCGTCCAGTTGTTCGACGATCTCGATATCGAGGTCGACGTCTCCGCCGCCTATAGCCCGACCGAGAAGGCGCATGTCGAGCGCGCCATCAAGACGTTCCAGCACAAGTTCGCAAGCCAGCTTCCGGGCTTCGTCGGACACGACGTCGCCGAGCGCAAAGCCATCGAAGAGCGCAAGGCATTCAGTCAGCGTTTGGGAACGGAAGACGCCGATCTCTTCGGCGTCGAGCTTTCGGCGGCCGAATTGCAAGCGGCCATCGACGAGTGGCTTGAGGTCTATTACCACGCGCGGCCTCACGGCGGCTTCACAGGCGATTTGAAGGGGCTGTCCCCGGCGGCAGCGGCGGCCGCATCGAAGACGCCGATCGCCCGCGTCGACGAACGCGCGCTCGACGTCCTGTTGATGCCGCTCGCCGGCAAGGACGGACGACGCCGGATGACCGGCCAGGGCATCAAGATCGACCATCATTTCTACATGTCCGGGCGGATCCTGGCCGGAACCGACGTGTTCGTCCGGCTCGATCCGATCGACATGGGCAAGGTGCATGTCTTCTCGGCCGAGGACGGCCGGTTCCTCGACACGGCGATCTGCCCCGAGATGCGCGCCATCAACCGGCCCGCCTACGTGCAGGCGCAAAAGGAACTGGCGCGGCGCGTGCTCGCGGAACGCGAGAAGGATGCACGGGCAGAACTGCGGGAGATCAAGAAGGGGCCGACGGGTATCGAGCGGACCTTGCGGGTTTATCGCGAGAAGGCGGATGCCGCCGCCCTAGACAGCGCGAACGTCGTGTCGCTGCCCAAACGCGAAATCGAGCACTCGACGCCGGCGATCGCGGCGGCACTCGACGCAACGCGCGAGACCGAGGCTCCCCGCCCGTCGCCCCGTGCCAAGGAGATCCTGTCGGAATTGCGCCAGGAGCTGGAGGCGCCACGGGAGTCGGCGGCGCCGGTCACGCCGCTTCGCCGGCAGGAAACCCCGCAACTGAGGTTTCGCAGGGCGCTCGACCTGGAGCGCCGCGTGGAGGCCGGCGAGAGCATCGGCACCGAAGATGCGATGTGGCTCGGCGGCTACCAGGCCGGCCCGGAGTACCGCGCGTTGCGGGCGCTTCACGAGGATTTCGGCGGCTAGCCGCCCAACAAAAAAGGAGCCCCGGCGAACCGGGACCCCAAAGGCTTACAGAAGGTGAGAAACATGACGGCAAACGAGACCACGGTCAAGACGCCACGCGGCTCCATCGCGCCGCTGAAAAACGTCGCGGCACTGATGACGATGATCGAGACACTTCGCGATCGGGGCTTCGGGCTCCCCGGCATCGGGGTTTTCTCCGGCGACAGCGGCTACGGCAAGAGCGTCGCCGCGCAATACGCGATGAACCGGACGGGCGCGATCTATATCGAGGTCCGGCACTACTGGACGAGCAAGACGTTTTGCGAGGCGCTGCTTTCGGAGCTCGGCCAGCACCGGCCGCGCGGCACGATTGCGTCGCTCATGCGCGACATTCTCTATCGTCTCGGCGATGCGCCGGACCGGCCGTTGATCATCGACGAGGCCGACAAGCTGGTCGACGGCAAGAAGATCGAGTTCGTGCGCGACATTCACGAGACCACACAGGTTCCCGTGGTGCTGATCGGCGAGGAGCTCCTCCCCAAAAAGCTGGAAATGCACGAACGGGTGCACAACCGTGTTCTTGATTTCCAGCTGGCGCAGCCGTGCGATCTGGAAGACACGGGCGTTCTGGCCTCGTTCCTGTGTCCCGACATCGAGATCGACGCGGATCTTCTGGAAGACATCCGCTCACGCACGTCCGGCAAGGCCCGACGCATCGCAACGACCCTGCATGAGGTGCGCGGGTTCGCGCGCAATCACGGTCTGAGCAAGATCGACCGGGCGTCCTACGAGGGGCGGATCTTCACCGGCGAAACCCCGGTGCGGCGGCGCGGGGGGCGGAACTGATGTCGGCCGTCCTCAAACTCAAGACACTCAACGGCCGTCCGATCCTGCGCGGATACGAGCATGTCTGGTCTGTCATCCTGCAGCTGACGCGCAGCGGTGACAGTTTCACCAGGCACGATGTCGACCAGGCCTGTTGCGACCCGAACGACACGACCGTCACGGATTACCTGCGGCGCCTGCTCAAGGCCGGCTATCTGGCGGAGATCGGGACGTCGCCGGGCCGTCACCGTCGCAAGGTGTATCGGCTGGTGAAGCGTCAGGACGAGGCGCCACGACTTCGGCGTGACGGGTCTGCGGCTCCTGTACCCGTCAACCAGCTTCTCTGGAACACCATGCGGCGCTTGTTGCGCGACGGCTTCAATGCTCGCGAGCTCGCGGCGTTCGCATCGACCGATGAAACACAGGTCTCCGAAGTCTCCGCAGCAAGCTACCTCCGGCGCCTCGACAGCGCCGGGTATCTCCTTTGCATCGAACCGGGCCGGACACGGCATCCGACAAAGTGGCGCCTGAAACCATCAAAGGACACAGGGCCCAAGCCGCCGAAGATCCTGCGAACCCGCGCGGTCTACGACCCCAACACCAACGAGATGCACGGCGAGCCGATTGCCGAAGAGGTGTCGTCATGACGCCGGGTGTCACCACGATCTCAATGGCCGACAAGGCCGCTGCCGCATGGGGCGAAGCACCGGACTGGATCCGGGAGCTGGCGCTGCTTGCCGATCGCGAGGGGCTTTCGAGCGCCGGCGTGCGTATCGGCTACTCGGCGGCAACCACCAGCCAGGTGATCAACGCCAAGTATCGCGGCGATCTTGGCCGGGTCGAGGAACGTGTGCGCGGCGCATTGATGGGGCTCTCGGTGGCGTGTCCCGTCCTCGGCGATCTCAGCCGCGATTTGTGCCTCGACTGGCAAGCCAAGGGTTACGCGCCGACATCGGCGCACCGCGTGCGGATGTTCCGTGCCTGCCGCTCGGGCTGCCCGCATTCACGCATCAAGGGAGGAGACGATGCTCTCTGACGATCTTTCGAACCTGCGCGACTGGATCGACCGGCGCGTGGATCAGGACGGAATCCTGACACTGCCGGCCGACCTGACGGGTGTCGTTCGTTTCATGTTGCGAGACATGACCCGCACCGCCCGCGCGCTGGAAGCCAGCCAGATCGCCGGTCACGCCACCATCACGTCCGAAGACCTTGCTTCGGGCAAGGTCAAGCGCCTTACGATCGTGCCGCGTCCGGTTTCCAAGCCCTCCGGCGGCGGAGGGTCGGTGGCATGAGCGGCTTGCACGACCTAGTCGACGAAATCGTCGACGCCGTCTTTGACGGCAACCGCGATGACACGCCGGCTTCGATTGCCGCGAAGGCGTTCGCGGCGCTCGTCTCCACCGGGCAAACGGGACGCGCCGGTCTCGTCGATGCAATCGCGCGGCTGATCCACGCGGTCAATCTGGAACTCGCCTATCGCGAGGAAATGCAAGCGCTCTACGGCGGGCCGAGCCTGGAAGAGCAACTTGCGGCGGAGCCCGCGCCACCGCCGGCGCCCCAGCCGCCAAGTCCGCCCCCTAAACCGGTAGCCAAACCGCCGCGCGAAGCGATCTTCCGCCGCTACCGCGAAGTGCCGGTCGTACATACGCCGATGCGCGGCGATCCGAACTGCACCCTTCTGGGCGACCCAGCTCCGGGCCGCTCGGCCCTTGATCAACGCAATGGAGAGTACCTATGACCGAGACAATCGCCGCCACCGATGACGGCCGACGCGAGATCGACGGCGAGACCTACATGCGCGACGCGAAAGGCTCGCTCGTGCCGGTCGAGATGATCAAGCCGGAAGACGCACTTGAAGACGAGACCGTGCGCAAGATCATGGGGTTTGCGCGGGCGCTCTCCGACCAGATCGCGCGGTTTCGCGGTCACACATTCGAGGATCTCGGCGCGTTCGAGGCGCTGCTCGCGCAGGAGTATGACGTCAAGAAAGGTGGTCGAAAGGGCAACAAGACCTTCATGACCTTCGACGGCTGCATGAAAGTGCAGGTGCAGGTGTCCGACTTCATTGATTTCGGTCCGCAGCTCCAGATCGCCAAGGAACTGATCGACGAGTGTCTGAACGAATGGGCGGCGGACAGCCGTCCAGAGATCCGGGCAATCGTGACGCGCGCCTTCAACACCGACAAGGCAGGCCAGATCAATCGTTCGGAGATCTTCATGCTGCTTCGCCTCGATATCGAGGACGAACGCTGGCGCCGCGCGATGGACGCGATCCGCCAGGCCATGCGCGTTGTCGGTTCAAAGACGTACATCCGCTTCTACGAACGGGACACGCCCGACGGCACTTGGCGTCCGGTTACCATCGATCTCGCGAGGGCGTCGTGATGAGCGCGGCCCTCAAGGATCTCCGCGACCAGGTCGAGCGGATGCTCGACGAGGCGGACAAGAAAGCCGGGTCGTGGGACGAAGATCCCTCGACCTGGTTTCAGCGCCGGGAGAACGAGGCGCGCAACCTGACTCGCCGGCTCACCTCGGCGTTCGAAGCAAGGATCAAGGACGACTGGCAAGGCGCGGCTGTCAAGATCGCCGGTATCCGGTCAACCAGCACGCAAGGTCTGTGGGGAGCCGTGCGGAACTGGTTGGCGGCAGCGGACAAACGTATCGCGGCGGGAGGTTCATCATGACCGGCACCACGTCCTTCTCCCGGCCCGAGGACCTGCTGGAGCGGGCACTTGTCGAGCTGCGCGCGACGCTCGCCGGCTACGTCGAGACGTCCTGCGGTGTCGACGCAGAACACCGCCCCGTGCCTGGAAGCTGCGAAGTTGAGTGTGTTGTGCCGATCGAGCGGCTGCTCGGCCTCGTTCGCGACATCGAAGCCGAGATCGGCACGCCTGCCGATCTCTTCTGGACGCGCGAGCTCGAAGGCCCGGAGTGGCTGACGGATCTGGTCGCGGGCAAGTGGGGCCTGGCATGCGCCCGCGCCGATCGCTGACAGCCCAGATCCAGGAGGTCGAGCGCGAGCTCGCGATGCGCGCCCGTGTCTATCCGCAGCGGGTCGCGGCACGGCGCATGCGCGAGGGCGAGGCGGACGAGCACTGCCTGCGGCTGGAATGCGTGCGCGACACGCTCCGGTGGCTGCAGAAGAACGAGACGCGGATCAAGTCGGCACTCGCGGTCGAGGACGGAGGGGCTTGAGATGGCGTCCCGCGACCTCGGCCGGCGTCGGAAAGAGCTGCTCGGCGAGGTCGAGCGCCGCCGATACCGGCTGCACCGGCTGCCGGATCTGACCGCCGAGCTTCGCGCCGTCACAAACGAATTGCTGAAACAGGAACTGGCCGCGCGACCGGCCGCATCGTCAACCGAAGTCCAGGACGAGCGTCCGGACCCTTTGAGATGGTGGGACAGATGACAGCACATGCATTGATCCACGTCGGCCTGAAGCAACTTGGCCTGGTAGACGAGGACGCACGCGATCTCTACCAGCGCGTCACCGGTTCCCGGTCGTTGCGCGCCATGACGCCGCAGCAGCACCGGGCCGTGGTCGCCGAGCTCGAACGCCTCGGTTTCAAACGGTCTTCGAAGCCCCGCGCAAACCGCCTTTCAGGTCCCTATGCAGCGAAGCTTCAGGCGCTTTGGATTGCAGCTCACAATCTCGGGATCATCGACACCGCATCCGATGCGGCGCTGATCGCTTTCGTGAAGCGGCAGACCGGGTTATCGCACGGGCGGTTCCTTCGGCACGCGGGCGACGCGACAAAGGTGATCGAGGCGCTCAAGGACTGGATGCGCCGGGAAAGCGGCGACGTGAGCCTGTTCACACACGACAAGCTTCGCCCTCCGCTTCTCAATGACCACCGCATGCAGATCCTGCTGGCACAGTGGACGCGGCTTGTCCGCCTCGACGCCGCCCCGGCCGCGTCGCTCGACGCATGGGTCGCGCGGATGCAGCCGGGCATCGCCTATGCGGATCTGACCAAGGTCGGATGGATCGATCTCATGAACATTCTTGGCGCGAAGCTGCGCGCCGCGAAGACGGCCAGGGCGCGGGCGAGCGCGAGGGGGCGGTGATGTCCGTTGAACCTGATATCCCTGCGCATCTGACCGGCTATGTCGACGCGCTCGGCGTGGACGGCGCCGTCAAGTTCCTGTGCGAGTTCGGCGGCTCGGAGGTCTATATCGCAACGACACCGACAGGCCGCTCGAAGATGGCGCGCGCGATCGGTGTCGACAACGTCGAGAAGCTTGCCGGGTCTCTCGGAGCGGGCTACTACAAGGTGCCCATCGCGAAGCGCTGGGTGGCACAGATCCTGTTCGCACGTGGCGAAAGCCTCAACACGATCGCGCGGATCGTGCGCGCCGACGTTGCCACCGTCCGCCGTTGGCGTCTCGCGGACGATGACGCGCAATTGCAGCTCCTGTGAGACGACCCGCGCGCCCGCGCGGATGAAACCCCGCTCCCGAACCTGACAGAGTGACATGACAGAGCGCCGGACGATCCGGCGCTTCTCATGCATTCGAGGCGCGGCCATGCGGGCGAACTTCAAACCATCGCTGGATTTCACGCTGTCCTTCGAGGGCGGCTACGTCAACCACCCGCACGATCCCGGCGGGCACACCAACCGGGGTGTGACGCTCGCGACCTTGCGCCGTTACAAGCCCGGCGCGACAGTGGCCGAGCTCAAACGGATTTCTCCCGCCCTGGTCGAACAGATCTACCTGGACGGATACTGGGAAAAGGCCGGCTGCGACACGCTCGCCGCCGGCGTCGACGGGGCGGTCTTCGACTACGCGGTCAACTCCGGCCCGTCCGCCGCGCGCAAGAGCCTGATGGCAGTGGTCGGCGGGCCGCATCATGAAACAGTCAAGAAGCTCTGCGCGCGGCGGCTGTCGATCTACCGGACATTCAAACACTGGCGGACGTTCGGTCGTGGATGGACCCGGCGCGTCGTCACAGGCGAAGCCTTGTGGGTGAGCTGGGCGCTCGCGGCAACGGCAGACGCTCCGCATGTCGAAACCGCGCTGGCGGACGAAAGCGCCAAGGCGGGCAAGGTCGCAAAATCGCAGGGCAAGGGCGGGATGGCGGCCGGGGCCGGCGGCGGAGGCGGCGGCGCGGCCGCAAGTCAGGGCGATGCACTGGCCGGCTGGCTGGTCGGCGGTGGCGCGCTGCTTCTGGTCGTGCTCGCCGGGTGGCTGCTTTGGCGCGCCCATATCAACCGCCAGCGCGAACGGGCCTATGCCCGCGAAGCGCGGCTCGCTTCGGAGGTCTCGGCATGAGCGCGATTTTCTCACTGGTCGCCGGTATCGCCACCAAGGTCGGTGCGGATCTGGTCGGCCGGGTCCTCGGCGACAGGTTCGGAGATGCCGGTGGCCGGCTTGCCGGCGCGGTGGTCGGCGAGGTTGCCGACGCCCTTGGCGTCAAGGTCGAGGCGCTGCCTTCGCTCCCCGACGAACAGCTCGCCGAGGGCGTCAAGGAGGTCGAGGCGCGCATGCCCGAGATCATCGCGCTTTGGGCGCGCGGTCTCGACGGACAATTCGCGCTTCTCCAGGCGGAACAGGCGCAAGGCGGTTGGCCCTCGGCGTGGCGCTGGGGCTGGATGTATCTGCTCGGCTTCATGTGGACGGTGCGCTTGCTCATCGTTCCGGTGGTCGATGCGATCACAGGCTCAGACATCGGCGTTCGCATGGATGTCGGCGTGATGATGACGCTCACGTCGTGGTTCATCGCGCTCTACATGGGCGGTCACACGCTCAAGGAACTTGGCGCGCGTGGTGTCGAGGCCGTGCGCGTGATGCGGGGGCGCTGAGATGCAGGTCTTCCGCATCGATCTGACGGACCAGACCCGCAAGGGCGGGCGCCGGTTCATCGTCTTCGAATGTTCGGCCCGCACCGTCGCCGAGCTTTATCAGCGGTTTCAGGATGACAAGGTCGTTTTCGGCTATCTGCTGACGACACGTCCAGGCGAGGCCTCCGGCGAGTATGAAGTCGTTGGGCGGCAGGAGCGCATCATCGGCCGCGATGCGGTCTACGAAGTCTCGACCCCTCGCTATCGCTATTTCGAAGTCGAGGCCGGGGCATGAAGATCGGCGAACGGGATATCGAACTGGCCGAGCGGCGCGCGTCGCAAGAACGCGATGCCGCCATCCGACGGGCACAGGCCGCGCTCACCGGCGAAGGTTCCCGCATGTGCCGGTCTTGCGGCGACCCGATACCGAGGGCGCGGCGTGCCGCCCTGCCGTCCGCCACAACCTGCATCGACTGCGCAAGCGAGGTTTCATGATCGAGGAAGTCCGCACCTGGTCCGGTCCGATCGGTTCGCTGCTGGCGATCGGCAGCCTGATCTACACGTGGTTCACGGCCCGTTCGAAGGTCAACGCGGAACTGTTGTCCGGCCATGAACGCAAGCTCACGGAACACGACCGCCGGGTTCAAAAGCTTGAAAACGAGTATGCGCATCTGCCGTCCAAGGATGACGTTCACGAACTCAGGGTGGACGTGTCCGAAGTCAAGGGCAGCATCGGGCGGATGGAAGAGCGATGGGCCGCGACGGACAGGACAGCGCGGCGGATCGAGGAGTTTTTGCAAAAGGGGGTGGGGCCATGACATCCGACTACGGGACGTTTCTCGCAGAAAAGGGCCGGCTTGCCATCCTCCAGGCGCTGGCGGCCGAGTTCGACGGATCGCTTGGCGATGACCTCCTGCAAAAGGCCGTCGACCTCAGGCTGGTCAGGCGCTCCATCGACTGGATCCGGACGCAACTGACGGTGCTGGATGAACTCGGCGCGGTCTCGATCGAGACCGACGGCGGGCGGATGATCGCGTGCATCACCCGTGCGGGTCGCGATCACATCGAACGGCGCCGGCCCCTTGCCGGTGTCGCGCGTCCCGATCCCGAGGGCTGACGGCGATGTCATCCGAAGAGACAAGCGATCCGAACGCGCGCCGCAGGCGGGCCGGACGCGGCCGGCTTTCCAGCATGGAAATGCTGCCCGAGGAAGCCGACGCGGATCTCGTCTGGGTGAATGAGGAACTGCGCGAAAGCAAGCGTCCGCAGGTCGCGATCCTTGCGGAGTTCAATGCGCGGCTTGCCGATCGGGGGATCGGCGCGATCTCCAAGGGCGCGTTCTCGCGCTACTCGGTGCGCCGGGCGCGCGAGTGGCGGGAGTACGACGAGCGGCTGCGGCTTTCCAAGGCGCTGTGCGAAAGCATGGGGCCGGACGGCGCCGACCGGATGACGGTCGCGCTTTCGGAACGCATCAAGATGGCGGCGGACGGATTGCTCGCCCAGGGCAACCTCAGCGCCAAGGAGATCAGCGCGCTCGCCAACGCAAACCGCGCGGCCGTGACGGCACAGCGGCACGCGGCGGACCTGCGGCGCTCGCTTGAAGACGAGCACAAGCAGAAGGTCGCCGAAGCCGCGAAGGACGTTTCCAGGATCGGCAAGGCGCACGGGGTTTCCGAAGAGGCCATGCAGAAGATCACGCAACGGCTCGCGGGGATCGCCTGATGGGAAACGCGCGCGTCATCCCCGCGAACCGCGACGCGATATTCCTGCCCTACCAGGCGCGGTGGATCGCCGATCGCTCGCGCCTGAAGCTCATCGAGAAAAGCCGGCAGATCGGCCTGTCCTGGTCGACGGCCTATGCCCAGGTCTCGCGCATTGCGCTGACGACGGCCCGGCTCGACGAATGGGTTTCGTCGCGCGACGAGATCCAGGCGCGGCTTTTTCTGGAGGATTGCAAGCTCTGGGCGGGGATTGCCGATATCGCCGCGCGAGACCTGGGCGAAGTGGTGATCGACGAAACTAAGAAGCACAGCGCGCTTGTGCTGCAATTCGCCAACGGCCGGCGCATTCATTCGATGAGCTCCAACGCCGACGCGCAGGCCGGCAAGCGCGGCTCTCGCGTTCTCGACGAATTCGCACTGCACCCGGACCCGCGCAAGCTTTGGGCGATCGCCTATCCGGGGATTACCTGGGGCGGGCAGATGGAGGTGATCTCCACCCACCGCGGATCGAAGAACTTCTTCAACACGCTGGTGCGCGAGTTCAAGGAAGGCGGCAATCCGAAGAAGATCAGCCTCCACACCGTCACGCTGCAAAACGCGCTGGACGACGGGTTCCTTTGGAAACTGCAGCAGTCCCTGCCGGTGGAGGACGAACGGCAGGAAATGGACGAGGCGGCGTATTTCGATTGGGTGAAGAGTGGCGCCGCCGATGAGGAGAGCTTTCTTCAAGAGTACATGTGCAAGCCGGCCGACGACGACGCGGCCTTTCTGGAATACGACCTGATCGCATCGGTCGAATACGGACAGGGCGTCGACTGGCAGACGGATGAAGGCGGCACGCTCTACGCCGGCGTCGACATCGGCCGGACACAGGATCTCACCGTTTTGTGGGTGGTCGAGAAGCTCGGCGATGTCCTCTACACGCGCCACGTCGAGACCATGAAGAAGATGCGCAAATCCGAACAGGAAAAGGTGCTTTGGCCGTGGTTCGCCAAATGCGCCCGCGTGTGCATCGACCAGACCGGCCTCGGCATCGGTTGGGTGGACGACGCGCAGGACAGGTTCGGCCAGTATACGGTCGAGGGCGTTTCGTTCACTGCGCAATCCAAGGAAGCGCTTGCCTATCCGGTGCGCTCGCGCATGGAAGAACGGCGGCTCCGCATCCCCTACACGGGTGAGATCCGCGCCGACCTTCGCCAGATCACAAAGCAGGTAACGCCGGCCGGCAACATCCGCTTCACGGCCGAGCGGCTGCCGGACGGACACGCAGACAGGTTCTGGGCGCTCGCGCTTGCAATCCACGCCGCCGACGGCGGCAAGACGCAGCCGTGGCGACCGGTCAGCTCCGCCCCGCCCGCCGGCGCGCCCCGCACTCTCGACGACGACTGGATCCCGGAAGATGCGTAACTGGTTTTCAAAGGCGCTCACCGCCATGCGTCACGCGCCCCGGCCAATGCTGATGCGGCCTTATCTGGCACGCACCCGATACGATTATCGCAAGGCGATCGGCGACGGGCTGGACGCCTCGGTGGTGACCGCGCCGATCCAGTGGATCCAGCGCGCGCTGCCCGAAGCGCGGCTTGCGGTTTCGAAGTTGGATGCAAAGGGCGTGCGCCAGGAGGTCGACCATCATCCGATGGTGCAGCTGATCGCGAAGCCCAATCCGTATCATGGCGATATCGCCTTGTGGTCGGGAACGGTGCTGTCCTGGTGTCTGGCCGGCAACGCCTATTGGCTGAAGGTGCGCAACGGTCTGGGGCGGCCTGCCGAACTCTGGTACGCGCCGCACTGGACGATGACGCCGAAGGGTTCCGACGACGGGTCTGTCTTCCTCGACCATTATGTCTACGCGCCGGGCGGCGGGATCGCGCCGATGCGGATCGATCCGGACGACGTGGTGCACTTCCGGCACGGGATCGACCCGCGCGATCCGCGCAAGGGCATCTCGCCGCTCGACGGAGTGATCCGCGAGATCTTCATGGATCTGGAAAGCTCCAATTTCGTCGCGGCGCTGCTGCGCAACATGGGCGTTCCAGGCGTCGTGGTCAGCCCGAAGAGCGGCGGCGTGGTGGCGGACGATGACGTGAAGGCGACCAAGGCCTGGTTCAAGCAAGCCTTTGGCGGGGACCGTCGCGGCGAACCCCTGGTGATGGGAGCTCCAACGGACGTCAGCCAGTTCGGTTTCAATCCGAGCCAAATGAACATGTCGGAGGCGCGCGACGTCGCGGAGGAACGCGTGTGCGCCTCGCTCGGCATCCCGGCGGCGGTCGTCGGCTTCGGCGCCGGGCTGCAGTCGACCAAGGTCGGCGCCACCATGTCGGAGCTGATCAAGCTCGCCTGGCGCAACGGGGTTCTGCCGATCGGCCGCGCCTTCGCGGACGAGCTCGACCGTTCGCTCCTGCCGGACTTCGGACCTGCCGAGAGAATGAAAACCCTGTTCGACACATCCGAGGTGCTGGCGCTGTCGGACGACGAGGACAAGCTGACAACGCGGGTGCTCGGGCAGGTGTCCGGCGGTGTCATCACATTGGCCGAGGGCCGCGAGGCGCTCGGCTGGGACGTGGATGATTCCCACCGGATCTACCTGCGGCCGGCGATGCAGATCGAGACGCCGGCCGGATCTTCGAGCGGCGCGCCCCCGACCGCCGCGCCGCAGGACGGAGCCGCCACAACGCCGATCGAACCGGCCGAGACACCGCAGGACACGGCGCTGAACGGTGCGCAGATCGCCGCGCTTCGCGACATCGTGCAGGCCGTCGCCGCTGGAGAGATCCCGCAAGACACGGCCGTGGAGCTGATCATCGTCGGATTCCCGGCGATCGGGCGGGACGCGGCGCGGAGCATCGTCAGTCCGTTGTCCGGCTTCACACCGGCCAGCATCAACCCGCGTGGCGAAAAGGCGCGCGCGACCCCGGCGCAACGGCGCGCGGGGGCCGGTTACGTGCGTGCGCTCCAGCGTCAGGAAGAGCCGCTTCAAAAGGCGATGGAACGGCGCTTGAAGAGCTTTTTCGCGTCGTTCGGGAAAGCCGCCGCCGAGGCGGCCAGACCGTTGCTCGATCGGGATACATCCGCTCCCAAGGATGCCCCGGCCGGCGAGACCAAGTCGGACGAGGCGCTGGTTGCGCAAATCCTGAAGTCCCTCGGCATCGCTGCGCATCGCACCACCTTCAAGGCGCTTTACGAAGCGCACTATCTGGACGTCGCGAAGTCGGTTTCCGATGCGGCCGAGATGGTCGGCTTGTCCGCGACACTGCCCGATCCGGTGGCCCGCTCGATCGTCGGCGCGGGCGGACGGCGGGCCGGCCTTGTCGACCTTTCGGAGCAAACCCGCACGGCCGTCTTCGAGGCGCTGGCGGACGGCCGCTCCGAGGGCGAAGGCGCGGAGGCACTGGCAAAGCGGATTGCGGCGCATGTCGAGGCCGGCCCCTGGTCCTCGCCGGGCATCCGCTCGCGGACGATTGCGCGGACGGAAACCAAATTCGCCCAAAACGTCTCGACCATCGAGCGCGCCAAGGCGGCGGGCGTGGAGCGCTTCGTGATCTTCGACGGTCGGCTTGGACCGGGGCGCTCGCTTGAAGAACATATCGCCCGCGACGGTTCGATCGTGACGGCGGCGGAGGCCGCGCAGCTCGCGGCCGAAGAACATCCCAATGGCACATTGAGTTTCGCGCCGCACTTCGGCGACACGGAGGACTGACACGATGCCTATCGAAACCAAGGCCCTCGCGGTCGAGGAAATGGACGAGGCCGGCAAGGGGCTGGCCCGGATCGCAACGCTGTCGGCGGTCGATCATGACGGCGACGCCTATGCGCGCGGCGCATTCGGCTGGACGGAACAATGGGTGCCGATCCTGCCGGCGCACGATCGCCACGCGATGCCGTTCGGAAAGGCGCGCATCTTCGAGGAAGGCGACGCGGCCTATGCCGACCTGCATCTCAACCTGGAAACCGGCAGCGGTCGCGATTGGCACAAGACGCTGAAGTTCGATCTGGCCACCGGCAAGAGCGTCCAGGAGTGGAGCTACGGCTTCGACGCGCTGGAGCATTCCCGCGAACTTCGCGACGGCGCGGTGGTGCGCGTGTTGAAGCGCCTCGACATCCACGAGATCTCGACGGTGGTTCGCGGCGCGGGTATGGGTACCGGCACGCTCAGCCTGAAATCGCGCGGCAGCTTCGCCGAGCAGCTCGACCGACTGATCACGGACGTCGGCGACGCCATTGNGCGCGCCGGCGACGTGAAGGATCTGCGCGCCGCCGACGGCCGTCCGCTCAGCCCGGCGCGGATCGAGCAACTGGCCGGCCTAAAGTCTCGCCTTGAGGAGCTGCTGTCGTCCGGTAAACAGGATGCCGAACAGGCCGTTCGGGCGGATGAAGAGCTCAAGCGTATCCACACGGATCTGATGACCGCATCCGCGCGTCGTCGCCTCGCTCAGAAGACACGTTGAAAAAAGCGCCGTGGAGCGCCTTGTCGCTGCACGGCGCATGATCGGGCGCAAAAATCGCAAGCGCGCGATCTACCCCCTTTGAGACCCCTTTAACGTCGAAGCTTTCGGCCTGCGGACCGCCGGGTTTTCAGCCGGCATGCGCCAAGCTGGATTTTTGCGGGCGCTTCGGGGTATCGTTCCGGTTCACCTTCGCACCTTCAATGACGTTCCAGCGGTCGCACCCGCGCGCCCGCGCGGATGTTTGCCGCGCCGCTCTCTCTTCACACTCGCTCTTGCTATCGGCCCGCGCGGACGCGGGCCTATCCATTCAGGCCGCGCGCGGACGTGAGGCCAGGCGACAAGAGAGAGACGCAATGTCCACACTCAAGGAAGTCCGCGAGAAGCTCGCGGCGAAACAGGCGGACCTGCACAAGGTCTTTTCCGAAGCCGAGGTCACCACCGACAGCGGCGAGAAGGGATACGACTTCACCCGGGTCAAGTGCCTGGGCGACGGGGTGAAGGGCTCGATCGCTGTGGCCGAGAAGGTCAAGGCAATGGACGCCGAACTGAACGAGCTTGGCGAGCAGGCCGAAACCCTGGAAGCGGCCGAGCGCGCGGCGAAAGGCATGAAGGATCGCGAGAAGATCCTGAACCGTCCGCCGATGCCGGGCGGCCGAGACGATCGCGGCGGCGTGCGCGGCCGGATCAAGTCGCTCGGCGAGATGCTGGCCGAGGAGAAGTCCTATTCCGAATGGATCCAGCGCGGCAAGCCGCAGGGGATCGACTTTTCCTACGACGTGCTGCCGTCCGACATTCTCGCCAAGGGCATGCAGGTCGACACCCTGCTGACCAAGGCGCTCATGTCCACCAGCGCCGGCTTCGCGCCGGAGAGCGTTCGCCTGCCGGGCTTCGTTGAGGCCACGACGCGTCCGCTGCAGCTCATCGATATCATTCCGATGTCGCAGACCGGCCAGGCGGCGATCAAGTACATGGAGGAAACGACGCGCACGCATGCGGCGGCCGAGCGTGCCGAGGGCGCGGCTTACGCGGAATCGACCTTTGCCTTCACCGAGCGGTCGTCCGACGTGCGCAAGATCACCGACAGTCTTCCGGTGACGGACGAGCAGCTGGAAGACGTGCCGATGATGCAGGGCTACGTCAACGGCCGGCTTACCTTCGGCCTGCGCCAGAAGCTGGACACGCAGGTCTACGTCGGCAACGGAACGGCCCCGAACCTGCGCGGCATCGCCAATGTCGCCGGCATCCAGACCCATGCGAAGGGCGCCGACCCGGTGCCGGATGCTTTCTACAAGGCGATGACCAAGATCCGAACGGTGGGACGCGCCGTGCCGACGCATCACGTGATGCACCCGGAAGACTGGCAGGACGTCCGTCTCCTGCGCACCGTCGACGGCGTCTACATCTGGGGCAGTCCCTCCGAGGCCGGACCGGAGCGCATGTGGGGGCTCGGTGTCGTGCAGAACGAGGCGCGCGCCGCCGGGTCCGGCTTTGTCGGATCCTTCCAGCCGGCGTGGATTTCCGCGTTCGAACGCTCCGGCGTCGACATTCAGGTCGGCTATGTCGGCAACCAGTTCGGCGAAGGCAAGCGCACGGTGCGCGGCGACATGCGGGCGGCGCTCGTCGTCTTCCGCCCCGCCGCCTTCTGCGACGTCACGGGTCTGTAACCCGACAGGCGAGAGCGTTCCGCCGCACGTTGCGGCGGAACGCAAGCCGCACGGGAAGTGAAAGGGCAGAAAGATGCCGACGATTTCCGGATTTTCCAGCCCGGTGGGTTGCGCGCTGATCAAGGGCGGACCGATCGGCGAACATGCGGTCCCTGGCAAGATCAAGCCCGGCGACACNCTGCTTTCGGTCGAACACATCACGGACGGGACCCCGCCGACGCGGGTCGACCGGACGGACGAATTTTCCATCCACGCCACCAAGGGCGGCGTGATCGAGAACACCACCACCGACACGAGCGGGCAGTTCCTGCATGTCCTGTGGTCGAGCAACGAGGCCTGACGATGCATATCGCGAAAGAGCGTCTTTACCTGACCTCCGACAAGAAGCGCCTGGTCGCGACCGGCGACAAGCGCGCGGCCTTTCTCTACGCCACCATCGGTGACGAAATCCCCGACAGCGCGGCCGAGCGCTTCGGCCTGGTCGACGGCAAACTGGCAACCGGCAAGCCCGCCGACGATGCCAAGGAGCGCGCACCGCAAGGCGACAAGGAGAAGAAGCCGGGCGGTACCAAGGGCGGCGATGTCGACGATCTGCGCGACATCAAGGGCATCGGCAATGCAACCGCCACGGCGCTTCTCGAAGCCGGGATCGGCACCTTTGTGGAGCTGGCCGCCGTCGATCCACAGAACCCGCCGACGACGATTTCAGGCGCGAGCGAAAGCGACTGGTCGGCNTGGATCGCGGCGGCCAGGGCCGTCGTCGACGCGAAGGCGACGTAGCCCAACACCGAGGGAACGCCTCCAGGGCGGGGGGGCGTGACAGCCGGGAGAGTACCGGCACCTTTTCAAGGAGGCTTAAATGGCGCTGATCGACCGGGTGAAGGAACGCACTGGCACCGACCTGTCGGACGCCGAGCTCGCTTCGATGATCGCGGCCGTCACGCTCGAGATCGACGGGCGCTTCGGGCCGGCCGGGCCAATCACCGTCGAGTTCGGCGATCCCTCAGACCCGGAAACGCGGGGGCTTCGAACCTTGCGACTTGCCCGGCCGATCGATCCCGCGCAGCCGGTGACGATCACCGAAACGGATCCGGCCTGGAGCGGGAGCGGCTCCGGCGAGGTCACGCTAGCGGCGAACGATTACCGGGTTCTCGATGGCGGGCGGACGCTTCAAAGACTGTTCGATGGCGACACCGGGCGCAGCCATTGGGCGCCGCTGGTGTCGATCGTCTACACGCCGGCGGGTCTTCAGGATCTGCGCGACGAGGCCGTGATCCGCATCCTGCAATTCGACACGGCCGGGCGCGCGGCGGCGGGCCTCAAGAGCGAAAAGGCCGGCGACTATTCGTGGACCGGTGCAACCGGTACGGAGCGGGCGGAGTCCCGCGAAGCGGTGTTCACCTGGCTCGGCACGGCCTTGCGCGGCAGTGCCATGCCGATGGCGTGAGAAGGCGGAGCGAAGTCAATGGACATGATCCCATTCCTGGCGGCGGTTTATGTGGCCGGCGTCGTAACCTTCATTGTGCTGATGTTCAAAGCGGCAGCCGGCGAACCGACCGCCCACGGTCAGTCGATCATCTTCGGATGGGGGCTGATCATCACGGTCCTCTGGCCGTTCGCGGTGGTCTGGTTCGCGGTGCTCGGCCTCTACCTTAGCTTCGTCCGGCTGTGGCGGCGCGTGCGGGGAGAATGAAGAGCGGCCATGGACAAGAAGATCATCGACAAGATCCGCAAGTGTCTCGCACTTGCCCGTAGCGGCAACGAGAATGAAGCCGCCTCAGCGCTCGCCAAAGCGCGGGAGTTGATGGACGCACATGGGGTCCGTGAGCGAGATCTGGAACTGGCTGATATCGAGGAAGCGACCGCTCGCGCAGGCCGGGCAAAACGGCCACCGCTTTGGGAAACTGTTCTTTCCAACACAGTATGCAAGGCGCTGCAGGTGACCTGCTTTCTGGATGAAAGTGGTGACCGAACCTTTGTGGGGCGCGGGGCGTCGGCCGAAGTCGCAAGCTATGCATTCGCGGTGCTCTTCCGAAAACTCAAGACCGCGCGTGCTGCCTACATCACGGCACATCTAAAGCGATGTAAGCCGGCGCGGAAACGCGCAAGGGCAGACGCATTTTGCGAGGCCTGGGCCGCTGCGGTCTACGTGAAGATCCAGTCTCTTTTTCCCGATCAACACGAAGATGAGGTGGTCGCGCGCTACATTGCGCAGCGCCATCCCACACTCGTCCCCGTTGGCTGCCGTCGTTCGAGTGCCCAAGGTGCCGCCGCCGGCCGCGATCGATTGCGAGGTGTCGTCGCTGGGCGTGACGTTGATCTGAATGCCGGCCTTGAGGGCGATACAGTCCAGCCGCTGGCGTTGACATGATCTCCGGCCGACTGACCATGCGCGCCACCGTCGAACGCAACCAGGCGATCGCAACCGACGGCTGGGGCAATCCGGTGGCGCCGGATTTCCAGCCGCTTGGGGTCGTGCGCTGTTTCATCTGGTCGACGGCATCCCGCGAGATCGTCGATGGCGACAAGACGGCGATGATCGAGGATATCCGGGGGCTGTTCGCGCTCGGCACCGACATTACCGAAGCCGACGAGATCACGGCCGTGACAGACGCGCGAGGGGTTGTCCTCATCCCCGGCCGGCTGCGCGTCGAAGGTCCCATCCAGCACAAGCACACCCATGTTGAAGCGGCGTTGAAGAGGATCGCGTGATGGCACAGAACCGGTCCCCGGCCGTGATGGCGCAACGTGCCGAGCCGCACGACAGTCTCGACTATTTTCCGACGCCGCCCTGGGCGGTTCGCGCGCTGTGCGAGCATCTCGACACGTGGGGCCGGATCGACACCGCGACGTGCTGGGAGCCGGCTTGCGGCGACGGACACATGGTGAAGGCGCTTGCCGATTTCTTCATGAGCGTCGAGGGATCCGACGTGCACGACTATGGCGCAGCCGAGCAATCCGCGGTGCATGACTTCCTGTTTCCGGTGGATCCGCCGTTCGCCGATCGGTGGACGGGGGGCGCTCCGGACTGGATCGTCACCAATCCGCCGTTTCGGCTGGCCGAAGCATTTGCCCTGCGCGCCCTGGAGCTTGCCGGAGACGGCGTCGCGCTTTTGGTGCGAACCTCCTTCCTGGAGGGCGTGGGGCGTCACGAACGCCTGTTCGAGCGGTTCCCTCCGGAATGGATCCTGCAGTTCACCGAACGCGTGCCGATGGTGAAGGGCCGGCTGGATGGCGATGCGTCGACCGCGACCGCCTATTGCTGGATTGTGTGGACTCAGCCGTGTCCGTCCGGCACGTCCCGCGCGCCGCGCCATGCATCGCATTTCCCAGCCTTCCGGTGGCTTCCGCCGTGCCGGCGTCGACTCGAGCGGCCGGATGACTATCCGGCCATCGCGCCCGTGGAAGTTCTTGCCGGCGACGATCTGTTCGAGGCTCCGGCGGACGGCTGATGGCGCGCAAACCGAAATCGCTCAAATGGAACGGCAAGCGGGTGACGGCCGACATGCGCGCCGCGCAGATCGACGGGGTCAACCGGACGATGGCGGCTTGCGTCGTGCACGCGAAACGCACGCACGCCTGGAACAACCGCACCGGCATTCTGGAAGGCGGCATCGACATCGCCGACTACGCGCAACCGAAAGCCGGCGGCGGCGGTGTCAAGGGCACCTGGGGCGTCAGGGATGTCGTCCACGCCCGGATCCACGAGCTCGGCGGCGTGATCAAGCCGAAGCGGGCGAAGGCACTGAGCTTTCGCCTGGACGACGGCACCTTTGCAGTGGTCAAGCAGGTCACCATTCCCGCGCGCCCCTATCTTCGCCCCGCCGCCGACGAAGAGTACCCCAAGCTGGCCGAACGGATCCGCGCGTCTTACGCACGTCGCGCCAAGCGGTCGAGATGACGGCTTGACAGCACCGGAAACCGGCCGGATGCTCGCCCCGTTCTTGCCGGTCCGGCACTTGCCCGCGCGCCCGCGCGGATGTTCCCGCCCATCCCCCGTTCGTAGTCTCGACCCGTAACCCCGGCCTGTTCCATTCGCCGGGGAATTGGGGTGTCGACGATGGCCGATCCGGTCCGTGCATTGCGGGAGCTCTTGAAGGCGAATGCCGATGTCGCCGCACTTGTCGGATCGCGTGTCTTCGGCGGCGAGCTGCCGGCAGCCGAAACCAAGTCCATGCCACGTGCCGCGATCGTGCTGCGGCCCTCCGGCGGGGCTTCGCTGACGGCCGGCAGCTATGCCCGGCACGACACCCAACGCATCGATCTTCTCGCCCATGGCGCCACGCCAATGGAAGCGGACGCGCTGGCACGGCTGTGCCGGGTCATCGTCTGCGACATCCGCCGGCAAGTGGTCGAGGGGTGCCTGATCCATTGGGTGGATGTCGCGGGCGGGCTCTCGGCCGAACGCGACAGGGACGCCTATTGGCCGGTGGCGCTTCAATCGTTCCAGATCTTCCACGCCCTGGAGGCCGTGTCGTGACCGGCTTCAAACCCGCTTTTCAAGGAGCATGTCATGCCCGCACCGTTTGAAATCATCGCCGCCCCGTTCACCGCCTGGTGGGCGCCGGTCGGAACGGCCTTTCCGGCGCTCGGCGCGGTGCCGGCCGGAGACTGGACACTAATCGGCACCAGCGGCGACGAAAGCTACGACCCGGAAGGGGTCTCGATCGAGCACGGCCAGGACGTCAATGCGGTCCGGCCGCTTGGCAGCACGGCACCGATCAAGGCCTTTCGCCGCGAGGAAGATCTCGTCGTCACCTTCACGATCTGGGACGTGACGCTGGAACAATACCGCCTGGGGCTCAATTCCAACGAGGTGACGACCGTGGCCGCCGGCGCGGGCACGATCGGCACCAAGTCGGTGCAGTTCTACAAGGGCGCGCAGGTCGCGACCATGGCCCTGATGCTGCGTTCCGGCGTCTCGCCCTACGGCGACGCCATGTCGATGCAATACGAGCTGCCGAACTGTTTCCAGTCCGGCAATCCGCAGCCCGCATTTCGCAAGGGCGAGCCGGCCGGGCTGGAGTTCGAATTCACCGGCCTGAAGGACCCCAACGCGGCCACCGAAGCCGAGAGTTTCGGGCGGCTGGTGATCCAGCACCAGCAAGCGCTGCCGTAGAGGCGGCTCGCCGTTCGCGTCGTTTTTCAACCCGTTTCCTTTCGGAGGCTTTCATGGCCGAGACCCCGATCCTTGAGCTGTCCACGCTGATCGAGCGTCCGACAATCCGCATCGACGGCACGCTCCATGAGCTGCGCGCGCCGGACGAGCTGTCGGTGATGGACAGCCAGTATCTCACCCATGCCGGCAAGCGCATCGACGCGCTGGCACGGACCGAGGACGCGGACGAGCTTCTGCCGAAGCTGCTCGACGAGGTGATCCGCCGCGTCACCGTCGAGCTGCCGGAAGAGGTGCTGGGCAAGCTGACGGAGTCGCACAAGCTCAGCATCTGCGAGGTTTTTACCGGGCTCCTGTTGCGGCGGCGGATGGCCGTGGCGGGAGCGGTGGCGCGGCGTCTGACCGGATCGACTGGGGAGCCGTCATCCCCCGGCTCCAGCGCGCCTTCGGAGGAGACCCCGCCGGTTGGCTCACCCGCGTCCCCGCAGGGCTTGTGAGGGCCTATATCGCGATGCTCCCGATCCTCCAGGCCGAAGACCAGTTGCGGGCCATCGACGCGGCCGCACTCGGCGGCGGTCACGTGAAGCCGCGTGACGCACGCCGCGCGCTGCACCAGCTGCAGACGACCGCCAGCGGAGGCCGCAGGAAACCCATGAAGCCGTCACCCGCGATGCTCGCGGCGGCCGGGATCGCGGTGGTGCGGCAGCCGGCCGGACCGGAGGCCGACAATGGCTGAACGTCTCGGCGAAGCGCTGCTCGATCTCGATACGGACGACCGGGATTTCAACCGGGGCGTGGAGCGTGCCGGCAAGAAGGCCGACGGCCTCGGGCGGACGTTCGACATGGTGTCGAAAAAGGCGCTGATGCTGGGGCGCAACCTCGCGCTCGCGGGTGCAGCGGCGGCCGGGGCGCTCGGCTACATGGTCAAGACGGCCATCGACCAGGCGGACGCGATGAGCAAATCCGCGCAGCGCGCCGGCGTCACCACGGAAGCGCTGTCGCGGCTTGCCTGGGCGGGCGAACTCTCCGACGTGAGCGTTTCGACCCTGACGCTCGGCCTGGGCCGACTCACCAACGTGATGGCGCAGGTGGCGGCGGGAACCGACAAGACGTCGGCGGCGATCTTCGAGCAATTGGGGATCGCCATCACCGACGCCCAGGGCAGCCTGCGCAGCGCGGACGCGGTGCTGATCGACCTTGCCGACCGGTTTTCCCGGATGGAAAGCGGCGCGGACAAGGCGGCGCTGGCGATCAAGCTGTTCGGCCGGTCCGGCGCGCAGCTGATCCCGCTTCTGAACAACGGCCGGAAGGGGCTCGCCGACATGGCGGATGAGTCCGACCGGCTCGGCAAGACGATCTCGACGGAGTTCGGCCGCCGCGCCGAGGTGTTCAACGACACGATGACGCGGATCTGGTCGGCCGGCGCGGGGCTGGTCAACCAGCTGGCCGAGGCCGTTCTGCCACAGTTACAAGACTTCGCCGACATGCTGGCGGATCCCGAGTTCGTCGAGAATGCGGAAGCGATGGCGCAGGGTATTGCCGGTGCGTTCCAGTTGATCCTGGAAGCGATCAACAAGGTCACCTCGGCAATGCGGTGGCTCGACGGTGTCGCCGGCGATCTTCTCTACGCGATCGCGCCGCCGGACCCGGAAGCGGTCAAGCGGTGGAAGGAAATGCGGGACGCGCTCGGCGCGCCAACGGCGATCGGCAACGGGTTGAGCGCCAGCGCGTTCGACCGCCGCTGGAACCTGCCGCCGGTGCAGAAGGAGGAAGCCGACGACGGCAACGCACCGGTCAAGTTCGACTGGTCGGCAATTGAGCAGAACCAGAAAATCGCAGACGCTGCGGAACGTACCCGTGAGGCTATCAAAAAGCTTACCGCTTCCCTGCAAGACGAACTCGACATTATCCGCGAAAGCGACCCGTATCAGCGGGAGTTGATACGCCTCAGAGATCAACTGGCCGAAGCGACTCCGAAAGAGCGCAAGGCCGTTGAAGACCTCATTGAGGCCATCCAACGCGAGCGCGCGGAGAAACAAGATCTCCGCGAATACACCGACATCCTGAAGGGGTCGGTCTCCAGCCTGGCCATGGCGGTGCGCAACAACGAAAACGTCTGGGACGCGATGGCGGACAACGCGCTGAGCGCGCTCGACCGGATCACCGACAAGATCCTCAACGAGGCGCTGGACGCGATGCTGCAGTTCAACGACGCGGCGGGCGGAAGCGGCGGTGGTGGCGGCGGTCTGTTCGGCGCATTGGCCTCTGGGGTCGGCGACCTGTTCGCCGGTTTCTTCGCGGAGGGCGGTCTCATCCCGAACGGGACCTTCGGCATCGTCGGCGAGCGCGGACCGGAGCCCGTTATCGGCACGTCGCGCGGCGCGATGGTGCTGCCGAATTCGTCGCTTCGCGGCGGCGGCGGCGGGGGCGGCACCGAAGTCAACGTCTATAACACCGCCGGCGGCGAGGTGCGCCAGGAGCGCCGACGCGACGGCGACGGGCGCGAGATCGTCGACATCGTGATCGAGCGGGTCAAGGAGGACTTCGCCACCGGAGGGTTCGACGCCGCCCAGGCGGCGCGCTTCGGGGTCAGTCCGACACGGGTGAAGCGATGACCGCCGCCTGGCCCGCAACGCTTCCGGCACAAAGCGACGATCATTCCTATCAGGAAACGCCGCAGCCGGCCGCGATCCGCTTCGAGCCGGAAGTGGGCGCGCCGATCGGGCGGCGCCGGTCCACCGTCCAGCTTTCGACCGTCACCTTCGCCTTCGTGCTGACGACGGCGCAGGTGGCCGTCTTCGAGGCCTTTGTCCAGGACACGCTTGCCGGCGGCGTGCTGCCCTTCACCATCGCCCATCCGCGAAAAGGCAGCACCGTTACCGTGTATCTCGCCGGCGAGACGCCGTACCGGATCGCGGCGTTTTCGCCGGACGCCTGGTCGGTGAGTTTCTCGGCTCTGGTCAGGGAGTGATGTCATGACAGAACGCGCAATTCCCTCCGATCTCGCCCGCGAACTTGAAGGTCCGGAGACGGCCGAGACGTTGCTGGTGTTCCTGCGGATCGGCCACCGGCGGCTTTCGCGCGATCTGCTGATCGTCTCGGACGGCGCCGACTACCTGATCGACGGGGAAACCTGGACGGGGTTCGACTTCGACATTCGTCTCCTGTCCGACACGGACCAGCCGCCGCGCACCGAGCTCACCGTCCAGAACGTCGACCGGCGGATCGGCGAGGCGATCCTGTCGCTCGACAGCCCCGCGCGGCTCGACATCGATGTGATCCCCGCCTCGCAATTCGACACCAGCGCCGACCCGCGCGTACCCCTGGTCAATCCGGTCGCGCGCGCCTATTCCGCACGGCACCTGGCGCTCGTGGACGTGACCGCCGACGTGCTGCAGCTGCGCGGCACGATCCGGTCGTGGGACTACACGCAAGAGGCCTGGCCGTCGATGCGCGCCACGCAGGACGCCTTTCCGGGGTTGTACCTGTGAGCGCGCGGGAGACAAGCCCACTGCACTGGAGCGCGCGCTATGTCGGCCTGCCGTGGCTGGACGGCGGCCGCACGGTCGAGGGCGTCGACTGCTGGGGGCTGGTCAGACTGGTATTCAAGCTGGAGCGCGGACTCGACCTGCCGGACTACGGCGAGATCCCCGCGCACAAGCTGATTTCGGTGGCGCGGGCGGTCACGGCCGGCAAGGAGGGCGAGGACTGGCAGCCCGTCGTGAAGGGGCTTCAAAGGGCCTTCGACGTCTGCGTGATGCGGCTTCCACAAGGCCGTTCGACCGGGCACGTCGGCGTGATGGTCGACGCCACCCGTGTCCTGCACGTGGAAGCGGCCTGCGACGCGGCGATCGTGCCGCTTTCTCATTTCACCATCCGGGAGAGGGTCGCATGCTTCAGACGTCACCGGGCCATGTAGCCACGATCTGGCGTGCGCCGTTCGCGCTCGGATCGCCAAGGATCGATTACTGGCCGCAGGGGCTTTCCGTGGCCGAAATCGTCGCGCGCGCCGACTGCCTGCCGGAGGGGTTTGCCTCGCGCGGCGTGGTGGCGATCGACGGTCATCCGCTGCCGGCCGAGGCGTGGCCGCACGTCCGGCCCAAGGCGGAAACGCCTGCCGGCCGTCCGATCCGGATCACGTTCCACATGGCCGTGCGCGACGGTGGGCGCGGCGGCAAACAGGCGTTCGCGATCGTCGCCGCGATCGCGCTTTCCTTCGCGACCGCCGGCATCGCGAGCGGCGGCATTCCGGCGCTCGGGATCGCTGGCGGCAGCCTCGGCGCAAAGCTGATCGCGACCTCGGTCGGCATCGTCGGATCGCTGGTGATTTCGGCCGTCACCGCGCCGCCGACGCGCGGCGCCGACACGTCCCAGACCTCCGACGGGCGGGTTTCGCTCGACCCGGCGTCGGTGACCGGCAACGTGCTTGCACCTGGCGCATCCGTGCCGCGCGTGATCGGAACGCGGCGGGTGTTTCCGCCCTTCGCCTGTCAGCCCGTGATCGAATACGTCGGCCAGGACGAGGTGGCGGAAGCCGTCCATGTGCTCGCCGGGCCGCACCGGCTGCGCGACATCCGGCTTGGGGAGACCACCTGGGACGGAACGGCCGGGGAAGCCGCCGCCGGTGAAGGCGACAGCGGGCTCGACGTCGAGCTGCGCGAGGGGCGGCCGGGCGAGCCGGCGCCGCTGCTGGTCAACCGCGTCGGGAGAACGGACGATCTGGGCATTCAAATGTCGGTTCATGCCGTCGACCCGGAAGACCAGCTGGTCACGACCGGCAAGCTTCCGGTGTTCCACGGGATGGCGACGATCGACAGCCCGGACGAGGTGTGGATCCATTTCGTCGTGGCGGGCCTTCTCAGGCAGGACGCGCTCACCGACAAGCTGCGCGTGCCGCTTCGGCTTCGGATGCGGCGGCGCGGGGATACCGCCTGGCGGCAGCTGCCCGAACTTCACTACATGGACAACACGCAAGCCCAACGTCGCGTGCAGATCAAGCTGCGGTTCGGCGAGGCGCTGCCCGGCCAGCCGATCAAGCCGCCCTCGACGCGCGGGTTTGTCGAGGCGCGCAAGGTGGTGCCGGAACAGACGCTCACGCCCGGCGGCGGCGGCTGGTCAGCCGATGGCTATTTCTCGGCCGGGGCCGGCGACGACGTGTTGCGCGAGGACACGGCGGCGTCTTCCAATGTGCGGAACATCAACTTGCAGGCGGACGAAGTGACGGTCTATCTCGACCGCGCCGACTGGCCGGCCGGGGTCTATGAGGTCGAGGTAAAGCGGGGCGCCACGTTCCGGCACGCGGCGTTCGCCTCCGACAGCTATCAGCTCTCCGGCGCGGTCTGGGATTTCTTCGGCACGCATGACGGGCGCGTGCTGCCCGTGACGCGCGCGGGCTTGCTCGACACCGTGACGCTGCGGCGGGCGGTCTCGATCCAGACCCGACCTCCGGTCGCCCGCCGCGACGTGTCGACGATCGCGATCCGCGCCCGCAACCGGGCGGTCGGACAGCTCTCCGTTCTGGCCTCGGGGCTGGTGCGCGAGTTCGGCGGCTACCGGCTGCCGACCGCTCCCCCGCAGCGGATCGACCCGGCAACGGTGATCGCCGACGGCACTTACACAAAGGACAATCACGTCGCCTTTGAATGCGACGTGCGGCTGCCGGAGCAACCGGCGCCGTTCTCCGTCCTGTTCGAGGACGGCGGGCTTGTCTCAGGCGCATCCGTTCATGTGGACGACGCCGGCAATCTGGTGGCCCGCGCCGGCGACGGCGACCCGGCCGTCCAGACGAGCTCCGACGATGGCGCCGTGCTGAAGGCGCCGCTTTCGATGCTCCCCTTCGACGGCGAGTTGCACCGGGTGGCCTGGGACATCCGCGTCACGCCGGGTCGCGTCCGGCTGTGGATCGATGGCGTGCTGGCCGGCGAGGCGCACACGGCAAGCGGCGGCGCGCTTCTTGCCGGGCAATGGGCCGCGAGCGCGGCCGGCGGCTACCTGCGCAGCGCGGCGGCCGAGGGCGGCGCCTATGCGGGCGTCGCCGCCGGCGCCGTGTGGTGGCCGGAGACGGTGGATGCAAGTGCGTTGCGCTTCTGGAGCGGTGGGCGCCAACACGACGCGTCGGCGCAGTCGTTTCAGGTGCTGGCGCCATCGCGCAACCCGGCACCGTGGCTTCTGGAGGCCATGTCCGGACGCTACAACGCCGATCCCATTCCGCTCGACACCATCGACCTGGAGGCCTTCGCGGCGTGGCGCGAGGCCTGTCTCGGCAACCGCTATACCTGCGACATGGTCGCGGAGGGCGAAAGTCTCGCCGACCTGATGCGGATCGTTGCGAGCTGCGGCTACGCGCGCCCCTATCAATCCGAGATCTGGGGCGTGATCCGCGATCGCGACCGCTCGGCCGAGGCGCCCGTCCAGGTGTTCTCGCCGAGGAACCTCAGCGCCTTCCAGTGGACCAAGGCGTTCGCGCGTCCGCCGGCCGGGTTGCGCGTGACCTATCGCGATGCGGTTCAAGGCGACAAGGAACGGCAGGTGACCGTCTTCCGGCCGGGTTCGGTCGGGACGGACACGCGCGTCGAGCAGGTCAGCTACGAGGGGTTGGTGGACGAGGACAAGGTGATCCGCCGCGCCCGGTTCGATCTCGCGCAGGCAACGCACCGCTCCACCTTTTTCTCCTTTACCGCGCCGGCCGAGGCGCTGCGGTGCCGGCGGGGCTCGCTGGTCGCGGTCTCGCACGACATCCTGACACGGCACGCCGCCTACGGACGGATTGCGGAAGTGGTGAAGGATGGCGGTTTCGTGACCGCGATTGTCCTGGACACGGTGATGGATCTGTCGGCTGTCAACGACCTGCTCGCGACGCCGGATGTTCTGGCGTCCGGCGACCTGCTGGGCGTTGGGGTTCGCACCGGGATCGCGATCCGGCGAACCGATGGCGCCACGACCGTGCACGCGCTTTCCAACGCCACCGGCCAATCCGACACGCTCACACTCGATCCCGCCGTCGCCGTCGAGACCATCGACGGCCGACCGGCGATCGACGCCGGCTGTCTCGTCGTGGCCGGCGCCATTGGCCGGGAGTACCGGCGATTGATCGTATCCGAGATCCGAAACGGTAAGGGGCTGACCGCCCAGCTGACGCTGGTCGACGAAGCCCCGCAAATCTGGGAGGCCGTCGATGGCTGACAGGAAACTACCGACCTCCACGTCGATGCCGCCGGTTTCCGGCGCGGATTACATGGATCAGGTGGCCGAGAAAGTCGGCATGCTGTTCGATGCGGCGGCGCTCCGGCCTGTCAGCCTGACGAACGCCGGCAACGACTACACGATGGAGGTGGAACCGGCGCTCGATGGCGACGTGGTTGCCGGGATGGCTTTCTACCTCCAACCGGAGGTCGGCAACACCGGTCCGGTGCGCCTGCGGGAAGGCGCGAACCCGTTCTACGACCTGACTCGAGCGGACGGCAGCCCACTTGCACCGGGCGATTTCAGCGCGGGAACCGTCTATTTCGTCGTGTTCGTCGCTGGCGCCTTCATGATCGTGTCCGGGGGCACCGGCGGCGGCGCGATGATCGACTATCAGGTCTTCGAAGCGTCGGGGACTTGGATCAAGCCGACCGGGCTTTCCGACGACGCGTTGATCTTCGTGGAGGCCTGGGGCGGCGGCGGTGGCGGCAATGCCTCTACAAATTATCGCGGCGGCGGCGGAGGAGGAGCTTACCTCTCTCGTTGGATGCGGGGCGGCGACGTCGGCAACACAGAGGTTGTTCAGGTGGGCGCCGGCGGAACCGCATCCGGCAACCCCGGAGGCCCCGGTGGAAACAGTTCGTTCGGTTCTCACTTAACTGCTTACGGCGGCGGAGGGGGTGGAGGTGCGAACAGCGTGGGCCAAGTCGGCGGCGGTGGCGGCGGCGGCGGCTGGGGCTCGGCAGGAAGTACTGGTTCGGTCGACAATCCAGGACTCGCAGGAGCGATACACTCGAATTTGTTCGGCGGGGGGCAAGGCGGGAACGCCAGCAGCGGTTCCACAAATCCGGGAGCAGCAACCGGGTTCGGCGGCGGCGGCGGCGGTGCGAGTGGCGGTCCGGGCTACGGGAACGGCGGCGCGTCTCTCTTCGGCGGTGCCGGTGGCGACAGCGGGCAAGTAGGCGCGCCTCGCGGTGGTGGCGGTGGCGGCGGCGCATCCGGCGGGCGTGGCGAAGTCGTTGTTCGGGTGATCGACAAGCGCGGCGGTGCGGCTGGCGGCAACGATTTTGCCATGCCTGACGGAACGGCTGCCGAGCCGGGGCTGCCGTTTCTCGCGGATCCCGACACAGGATTTGTCCGAACCGATGACGACGAGATGGGGCTGGTCGCCGGCGGGCTGATCGGCTTCCGGCAGTCCTCTACCCAGTCGATGTTCCTGGCCGGCTCGGCGGCGGCGCCTTCGATGACGTTTTGGGGTGATCGCGACACGGGGTTCTTCTCGCCGGCAGCGGATCAAATCGCCGCTGCGGTCGGCGGATCGGAGATCTGGCGCACGACGGCGGCGGGGCTTGCTGTCGGCAAGACTTCGGCCGCCTTCCCGCTGGATGTCGAGGGAGACGCGGCCGTTAACGGAAACATCAACCTCGGGAGGGCTGCAATAATTAGATCGGCGGCCGACTTCGCGCGTGGGAACGTGATTATTTCTGCTCCCAACGATGTTACGACCCGGCAAGTCTCCTACGGCAACAATCTCTATATCGATGACGCTGGTGTTTATCAGCAGGACAGCACGATCATCGGTGGAGCCATGCTGCTGATGTCAGCGCCGAATGGCGGCTCCGGGGAGTTTAAGTTCGTTGCGAAGCAGGATCCGGACGCCGGGGGCACGGAGTCTGTTAGAGCGCTGATCGACGGCTCGGGACGGCTGGTCATCGGCGGGACCTCCGGTAGCTACCTGCTTGATGTCTACGGCGACATCCGCGCGCGGGACCGGCTTCTGATTGGAGCCGGGGCGGGCACGGCCTATGGAAACGACAATCTTCTTCGCCCGGCGTCCAGTAGTGCTTTCTTGAACATCAAGGGCGGTGCCGGTCGGGCGAAGATTGTGATTGGAAACGACGACAACACGATTGTCAGCGGTTCTGGTGCCACTGTTTTCCGGTATGGAGCCGGCGCCACAGACGGCGGTACCGAGGCAATGCGCATCGATAGCTTAGGCCGTGTGGGCATCAACACATCAAGCCCCTCGTATCAATTTGAAGTCAACGGCGCACTCGCGTCCCTGGCGAGTACCGCGCAAGTTGTTGCTTTGTCCGGTGATCTTACAAATCACGCTTTTATTCGGTTTCGCCAAACGGCTTCTGAGAGCCGTATCGAAAGCGGCAGCGGGGGTTCATATGGCGCTGTTCCCATGACCTTTCTGGTCGCAGGCGCCGAGGCGGCGCGTTTTGATGTCACCGGCAACTTGCTTATCGGCACTGCTACGACCGGCGCCTCAAAGCTGCGCATCGTCGATCTGCCGACGTCCGCGACCGGCCTGTCAGCCGGCGACATCTGGAACGACGCCGGCACCCTCAAGGTAGCTGCATAGGAGACCGCAATGATCACATACACATGGAGCTTTCCCACTCTCGAGACGAAACCGTCCGTCGAGGGCCTGACGGACGTGGTGCACGTCGTCCACTGGCGGCTGCGCGGCGAGGATGCCGACGGCGTGTCTTTCGAGGACTACGGCACGGTGACGATGGATCCGCCGGACCCGGAGAATTTCACGCCGTTTCAGGATCTCACCGAGGCCGACGTGCTGGCGTGGATTGCCGGCGAGATCGACGTCGACGAACGCAAGGCCCTCGTCGCCGCTCAAATCGAGCGGAAGAAGAATCCTCCGGTCGTGGCGAAAGCCGCGCCCTGGGCCTGACTAAAGAGAGGATACTCAATGAGCGACAAAAACAGGAACACCACCCAAACGGACCCGGAAGCGGCCCGGCTTCCGGCCACGTTTCAAGGCCTCACGGCCATCATCACACAGCTCTCGATCGACGTTGCCAATGAGCGCGGCGCGAGGGCGGTGGCAGAAAGCAAAAACGCCGTCTTGCAACAGAGGATCGAGGAAATGGAAAAGGAGCGCGAGTCCTCGGGGCGGGAGAAGCAAGGCGCAAAGAGCTGATCGACTGAGTCCCACCGATAGAGGCGGGGAGCCCGGAATGCGATTTCCGGACCGTGGGGCACTAACGCCAATCAGATCCCCACCCGTTGCAATACGACTTCCAACGGCCCGCCGCTCCTGACGACCGTGACCGATCGGCAGCGGGCCTGTTCTACGAAGGGTAGAGCGTGGAGTCCATCCGCTGCGCAAGCTGCCGGCGTCTCTTGATGCGGGCAGCGGCCAGAGCGATATCTGGCATCATCGAAATCAAGTGTTCGCGGTGCGGCACGATCAACTCCTTGAGGCCGGCAGAGCCCAAACCCGAGCGCCAACAGAGCGTCGAGACAGGATGTCCCTGATGCATTGGCAGCTTCACAACGTCGACGCTCTTCCCTGGCTACTCGATCAAAGTGCAGGCGAGTTCGACGCCCTTGTCACCGACCCTCCCTATTCCTCCGGCGGTCTGCACACGAAAGACCGGGTCAAGGACAAGGCAAACGACAAGTACCTGAGTTCGCCGAACCTCTATCCCGAGTTCTCCGGCGAGAACCGCGACCAGTACTCCTATCTGCAATGGTCGACGCTCTGGCTTTCGCAGGCCTGCCGGACCCTTCGCGAGGGGGCACCCGTGCTCCTGTTTTCCGACTGGCGCCAGCTGCCTGTGATGACCTCGGCCATGCAGGCGGCCGGCTTTACCTGGCGGGGGATCGTGGCCTGGGACAAAACCGAGGCGTCCCGGCCGCAGAAGGGTCGCTTCCGCCAGCAGGCCGAGTTCGTCATTTGGGGCTCGAAGGGTGCCTGGCACGATGCGGATGGGCCTACCCAGCCGGGTGTCTTGCGGTTTGCCGTGACCGCCGGCGGTCCCAAGCTTCACACGACGGGCAAGCCGTTGCCGCTCATGGACGCGCTGGTGAAGGTGTGTCCGTCCGGGACGATCCTCGACCCGTTCGCCGGATCCGGCACGACAGGCATGGCGGCGCTGCGAAGCGGGCGTCGGTTCGTCGGGTGCGAAAGGGAGGAGGCCTACTACAAGATCGCCTGCGAACGATTGGCGGCCGCATAGCGTTAAAGCGCCATCAAAGACCACCCGTGCGGCGAGAGCTTCACGGGTGGTCTGAACCGAGTTCAAACTCGGATTTCAGTTCTGAAACTGTTGCCAACCGTTCTTGCGCAAAGTGCCATTCGTTTTTGCGCGCTACACGACGGGTGCGCAAGGCGAACAGCCGTCCGAGCTGATGCGAGGCCCCAACTGGAGCGAAGCCCGAAGGGCGACAGCACGAAGTCAGAAAATGGCGGAAGAGGTGGGATTCGAACCCACGAGACGGTTGCCCGCCTGCCGGTTTTCAAGACCGGTGCCTTCAACCACTCGGCCACTCTTCCGGATGCCTCTCGTTTGGCCGCGCGGCCCTTCATTGTCAAGGGGGATCGCCCCGACATGACTTGGGCAAAGGAAAACCGCCGATCCGGAAGGTCGAGGCAGGGACCGGATCGGCGGTTGCGCCGGGGTGCCGGCGTTTGGCGCGGGGGCACGCGCCATGACTTCAGTCGTAGGGTGACCCGACCCACGGCGCTGTGACCGGGATCACAAAAGCGTCATCCGCGGCCCTGATCCGCCAGGGCGAGGGGAACGTAATTCAGGGCAGGCAAGCAAAATCGTTTCGGCTTTTTGGCCGGCCTTGAAGAGGATACCAGGAGACGATCATGCCCAAGGCAATCATGAAGACCGGTGTTCTGGCAGTTGGCCTGTGTGCCGCCGCTGTCTTGTCCGCAACAGCGCAGGCGAACACGCAGCTGTCGCAGGACGAGATCAAGCAGGTGGTGTCCGGCAAGCGGATCTACCTGAAAACGCCGCTCGGGGGCGAGTTCCCGCTTTACTACCAGCGCAACGGCAAGGTCGACGGTTCCGGCGACGCCGTCGGGCTCGGCCGCTTCATGCAGCCGAACGACGAGGGCCGCTGGTGGGTGCGCGGCAATCGTCTCTGCCAGAAGTGGCAAAGTTGGTACGACGGCAAGCAGTTCTGCTTCACGCTGTCGAAGGGCGAGGGGAGCACGCTCTACTGGACCCGCGACGACGGCTTGAACGGCCGTGCCCGGATCGGGAACTGAGTCCGGTCCGGACCCGGTGAGGCCGAAAAGCGACACTCCTGTTAAAAACGTCCGCTCACATGTGTCTTTCGCTCGACCGCGCTTTCACCTTGCGGTAAGGGACCCGTGTTACACATGTTGCGATGCGCCGATTGGGGGGCCGCATCACAATGAAAACATGGTCCGCCGGTGCGTTGCGCACTGCGGTGCTGTCTTGCGGAACGGGTAGCGGCCGAAGCCTTGGCAAGGGCGTGGTCAGACTTCGTTCTTGCCCCCCGGGATCGGTTCCGGATCCGGGCGCGCGCGCCGGACACATCGCATCGTTATGCCGGCAAGAGTATCGAGTAGGGCGGCAACATGACGACAGGCAAGGCTCCGGCGGCTGACCGCCGGGAACCGGGCTCCTCACGAGATCCTTCGCGGACGACGACCCTTTCGCGGGCTTTCTCCCCCACCCATTCGCTTTCTCGGCTCCGGCCGATCCCCGTTCTTGCGGTTTCGGCCCTATGTCTGACGCTTGCGGCCTGCAGCAGCGCGCCGACCGACAAGAAGAAGGTGAAATTCAGCGAATCCAAATACGGCGTGCCTGCCAGCCCCAAGATCGTGACGGGCAACAAGCCCGTACCCAAGGGCGGCGGTCGCTACATGGTCGGCAAGCCCTATAAGGTCGCCGGCAAGTGGTATCGCCCCAAGGACGACCCGAACTACCAGTCCGTCGGGCTTGCCTCCTGGTACGGACCCACCTTTCACGGGCGCCAGACGGCGAACGGCGAGGTCTTCGACCGCAACGCCCTGACCGCAGCGCATACGACAATGCCGCTGCCCTCCTACGCCCGCGTCACCAACATGACGAACGGTCGCTCGCTGATCGTGCGCGTGAACGACCGCGGCCCCTTCCACGGCAAGCGCACCATCGATCTGTCCGAGCGCGCCGCGACCATGCTGGACTACAAGTCCAAGGGCGTGGCGAAGGTGAAGGTCGAATATATCGGCCGCGCGCGGCTCGACGGCCTCGATGAAGCCTATCTGATGGCGTCCTATCGCGGTCCCGGTGCCGTTCAGCCCGGCGCGACGCAGCCGGGGACCTTGCTGGCGCAAGCCGAAATCCCATCGGGGCTTCTCGGGCCGACACCCGTTCCGCGCAGCCGGCCCTATGGCGCCGTGCTTGCCAGCACGTCGACATTTTCCAACACGGTCACGGCCGCCTTCGACCCGGCCATCGCCTTTGAGGCCGGGGCGGAAACGCTTCGCGTTGCGTCCTCCAACGGCTTCACCGGCGGGCAGGAAGGATTGCTTGGCTACGGGGCTCCGGCGTCTGCGGAACCGCAAACGCTGCCCGGCAGCATCCAGGGCCAGACCAGCGGACGTTTCATGGCCGGATCGGCCATCTCCTCCTATATCGCGGATCGCCGGATTGCCGCCGCCTACAGCGCCTTCGACGGGATCGAGGGTGGATCGCCGCTTTCGCGTCTCGTAAACGCACGGCGCTGATGCGCCTGTGGACAAGCCGGTAGGCGCAGGCTTGCACGACGAGTATGGTCAACGTCCCGGACACCGCCGTCCGGGACGTTTTTCGTTGTGACGTCAGCGAATAGAGGTAGAACCGAGATGATTGCGCGCAAGCGGTCTTTCGCAGTCCTGGCCGTCCTGTTCGTCCTCACCGCGTGGACCGGTCAGGTCGCCGCGCAAGGTGCGGCGGAGGAAAAGCCGCCCGAAACGCCGCTTCTGCTCATCGACTTCAGCACCGGCACGCTGTTGAACAGCCGCAATGCAACGGTCGCCATTCAGCCCGGCTCCACCGCGAAGCTGATGACCGCCGCCGTGGTCTTCGACGCGCTGTCCTCCGGCGAGATTTCCGAGGACACCGCCTTTCCCGTCAGCGAGCACGCCTGGCGCAGCGGCGGCGCGCCATCCGGCGGACCGACGATGTTCGCAGCACTGAAAAGCGAGGTTCCCGTCCTCGATCTGCTGAAAGGGCTGCTCGTCCAGAATGCGAATGACGCCGCCATCATCCTCGCGGAAGGACTGGACGGCAGCGAAGACGCCTTTGCCACGCGCATGAACGCACTGGCCGAACGGATCGGCATGACCGGAAGCCGGTTTGCCAATCCGACCGGCGCGGACGCACCGGGCGCCGTCACCACGACGGCCGACCTGGGGCGCCTTGCCGCGTTCATCCTGAGCCGGCACAAGGACCGCTACGGGCTCTTCAGCCTTCCCGAGTTTACCTGGAACGGGATCTTTCAGCGCAACAAGAACCCGCTGCTGGGCGAGATCGCCGGGGTCGACGGACTGGCGGCAGGCTCCAGCGCGAAATCCGGCTACAACGGCGTCGGTTCCACCGTGCGGGCCAACCGCCGCCTGATCGGTGTGGTTGCCGGGCACCCGACGGCAGACGCGCGGACGGATGCCCTCAAGGCACTGTTCGACAGTCTGGAAAAGGACTACGAGGATGTCGTCCTGTTCGAAAAGGGCGCACCGCTGGCGCAGGCCCGGGTTTTCGGGGGCGCGCAATCGAGCGTCGACCTTCTGGCGCGCGAGCCTGTGGAAGTCCTTCTGCCGCGCGGCAGCAAGAGCGACTACCGATTGAGGGTGATCTATACCGGTCCCTTGAAGGCGCCGGTGGAACGCGGCAAGACGGTCGGCGAGCTGCGGGTGATGCGCGACCGGACCGTGGTCTTCCGGGTCCCGCTGAAAACCGCCGAGGCGGTCGAGCGGGGAACCGTGACCAGCCGGGCCGCGGACGCCTTGCGTGAAACACTGTTTGGATGGTGGCTCGATGAGGGATGACGCGCGTGTCGACGCGATGCGCGAGACCGGAGGCACCCTGCCGAGGCAGGGGCGTTTTCTCACGTTCGAAGGGGGAGAGGGGGCCGGAAAATCCACCCAGATCTCCCGCCTGAAGGAACGGCTGAATGCGGCCGGGATCGAGGCGGTCGTGACCCGGGAACCGGGCGGCTCCCCGACGGCGGAGACCATCCGCGAGCTGCTGTTATCCGGCAAGGTGAAGCCGCTTGGCGCCGAGATCGAGGCGGTGATGTTCGCCGCGGCCCGCGCCGACCACGTCGATGAAACCATCCGCCCGGCGCTCAACGCGGGGCGCTGGGTGCTGTGCGACCGTTTCGCCGACAGCACCCGCGTCTATCAGGGCGAGGCCGGAGTCGATCCTGCGTTTCTCGACCGGCTGGAGGCCGTGGCCGTCGGCGGGTATCGCCCCGACATGACCATCCTGATCGACGTTTCGCCGGAGGTTGGCTTGTCCCGTGTGGCTGCGCGCAGCGGCGCGGACGGCTCACCCGTCAATCCCGACCGCTTCGAGACCGACACGAAGGAGGTGCACATGCGCCGCCGCCAGCTCTTTCTCGACCTGGCCGCTGCTGAACCGGCCCGCTTTGTCGTCGTCGATGGCAGCGCTGCGGCCGACAAGGTGGCGGATGACATCTGGCAGGCGGTCTGCGCGCGCTTTCCGCTCGATCTCGGTCATGCGGGCCCCGCCGCACCCGATCCCGCCCGCGATCGGATCGGAGGCTAGCGGCAATGGAGCAGCAGGACGCCCATGCTTTTGAGCCGGACGCTCTGGAGGGGATTCCCTTGCCCCGCGAGCGCACGGTGCTCTACGGCCATGAGGCCGCGGAACAGGCGCTTCTGGAGGCCTATCGCTCGAGCAGGATGTACCACGCCTGGATCCTGGCCGGCCCGAAGGGGATCGGCAAGGCAACGCTTGCATTCCGCTTCGCCCGCTTTGTGCTGGCCCATCCCGACCCGGCGTCAGCGGCGGCGCGGAGGACTTCGGACCTGACGCTTTCGCCCGACGACCCGACCTTTCGCAAGGTGGCCGCCGGCGCGCATCCGGGCATCCTGCACCTCAAGCGGCCCTATGATGCGAAGCGCAAGTCCAAGGACAAGTTCAAGCAGGACCTGACCGTCGACGAGGTGCGCCGCGCCGTGCCCTTTTTCGGGTCGACCGGCTCGCAAGGATCGTGGCGGATCTGCATTGTCGATGCGGCCGACGACATGAACCAGAATGCCGCCAATGCGCTCCTGAAGGTTCTGGAGGAACCTCCGAAGCGCTCGCTGTTTCTCGTCGTCGCGCATTCGCCGGGACGGTTGCTGCCAACCATCCGCTCGCGCTGCCGGATACTGACGACGCAGCCGCTGCGCGATCAGGAGATCGCCTCTGGGCTGGCGGAGTTCGGCGTCGCCGCGCCGGAGACCCGTGAGGCCAGGCGCGCGGCCGAGCTCGCGCATGGAAGCCTGAGGAAAGCGATCATGCTCGCGTCGAGCGATGCGATCGAGCTGGCCGACGGCTTTGCGGCACTTGTCGAGCAGCTCCCGGATATCGACATCGCGCAGGCGCATGGGTTCGCCGATGCGGTGGCGCGCAATGGCGCGGAAGACGCCTGGACGCTGTTTCAGGACCTTGTGTCCGACCACCTTCATTCCCGTCTCGACCCCGCATCCGGCATGGCGTTGCAGCGCCTTGTCAGGGTAGCCGAGGTATGGGAAAAGACGAGCCAGGCCGCCCGCGAGGCGGATGCCTTCAACCTTGATCGCAAGCAGCTCGTTTTGAACGTGTTTCGCGATCTGGCGGAAACCGCCCGCACCTGACCCGACGGACTGGCGCGAGGGCGGCAAGGCGTGCATACGAAGACTGCCGCCAGTTGAGCGGAAGACCCTGTCCCGCGTGGGCGAATGCCGCGCTCCTCCATGGCCACCGAACTTTGGACCCGCAAGACGTTCATGACCGACCGATCCCCCTTCCTCGTCTCGACGGCGATTTCCTACCCCAACGGCGTTCCGCATATCGGACACGCCTATGAGGCGATTGCCACGGATACAATCGCGCGCTTCCAGCGGCTCGACGGGCGTGACGTGCTCTTCCTGACGGGCACCGACGAACACGGCCAGAAGATGCTGCAGACCGCGCGCGGCGAGGGGATCCCGGTGCGCGAGCTTGCCGACCGCAATGCCGCCCGGTTTCAGGAGATGGTCGCAGCCCTCGGCTGTTCGAACGACGATTTCATCCGCACGGTCGAGCCGCGCCACCATGCCGCAAGCCAGGAAATCTGGCGCCGCATGGCCGCGAATGGCGACATCTACAAGGACAGCTATTCCGGCTGGTACTCGGTGCGCGACGAGGCCTACTACCAGGAAAACGAGACGGAGCTGCGCGCCGACGGGGTGCGCTACGGACCGCAGGGCACGCCCGTGGAGTGGGTCGAGGAGGAGAGCTATTTCTTCCGCCTGTCGAGCTATCAGGACAAGCTGCTCGCACATTACGAGGCCAACCCGCAGTTCATCGGGCCGGACGAGCGGCGCAATGAGGTGGTCAGTTTCGTCAAGCGCGGGCTGAGGGACCTGTCGATCTCGCGCACCACCTTCGACTGGGGCGTGCCGGTGCCGGGCGACGAACGCCATGTCATGTACGTCTGGGTCGATGCGCTCACGAATTACATCACCGGCGCCNGCTTTCCCGACGAAAGCGATCCGCGCTGGCGGTTCTGGCCGGCCAACCTGCATGTGATCGGCAAGGACATCGTGCGCTTCCACGCGGTCTACTGGCCGGCCTTCCTGATGTCGGCAGGTATCGAGCTGCCGAAGCGGGTGTTCGCGCACGGCTTCCTGTTCAACAAGGGCGAGAAGATGTCGAAGTCGGTCGGCAACGTCATCGACCCCTTCGCGCTGATCGACCACTACGGGCTTGATGCGGTTCGCTATTTCTTCCTGCGGGAGGTGCCCTTCGGCCAGGACGGCAACTACAGCCACGATGCCATCGTCAACCGGATCAACGCCGATCTCGCGAACGATCTCGGCAATCTGGCGCAGCGCTCGCTGTCGATGATCGGCAAAAACTGCGGCGGCACCTTGCCGACGCCGGGCGACCTCAGCGCCGAGGACAGGGCGATCCTCGCCCAGGCCGACGCGATGCTCGAAACCGCGCGCGCGGCCATGGACACGCAGGCGATCCACCAGATGCTGGCCTGTGTGTGGGCCTGTGTCGGCGAGGCCAATCGCTATTTCGCTGGCCAGGAGCCCTGGGCGTTGAAGAAGACCGATCCCGAGCGCATGGGCACGGTGCTCTATGTCACCGCCGAGGTGATCCGCCAGGTGGCGATCCTGGCGCAACCGGTGGTGCCGGGAAGCGCGGAAAAGCTGCTCGATCTCCTCAAGGTCGAGGCGGACGCACGGGGTTTCGACGCGCTCGGAGAGGGCGGACGCCTGAAGCCCGGAACCGAGCTGCCGAAGCCCGCGGGTGTCTTCCCGCGCTATGTGGAGGCCGAAACGACCGACAGCGGAGCCGCCTGATGCTGGTCGACAGCCATTGCCATCTCGATTTTCCGGACTTTGACGAAGAACGCGATGCGATCATCGCCCGCGCCAACGACGCCGGCGTCGAGCTCATGGTGACGATCTCGACGCGTGTGACGAAATTCGACCGGATCCGAGCGCTCGCCGAACAGTATCCTTGCGTTTATTGCTCCGTCGGCACCCATCCGCACAATGCGGGGGAAGAGGCGGAGATGGCGGTCACGACCGAGGATCTCGTCCGCTTGTCGGCCCACGAGAAGGTCGTCGCCATCGGCGAGGCAGGGCTCGACTATTTCTACGACAAGGCCCCGCGCGAGGCACAGGCGCAGGGACTTCGCCGCCATATCGCAGCGGCGCGCGAAACCGGCCTGCCGTTGGTCATACATTCGCGCGACGCCGACGACGACATGGCCCGGATCCTGACGGAAGAAACGGAGAAGGGCGCCTTTCCGGCACTGCTGCATTGTTTCTCGTCCGGCCGCGATCTTGCTATGACCGGCATTGATCTCGGGCTCTATGTGTCGTTTTCCGGCATCCTGACCTTCAAGCGCTCCGACGAGCTGCGGGCGATCGCAGCCGATCTGCCGGCCGACCGGCTGCTGGTCGAGACCGACGCGCCTTATCTCGCACCGCAGCCCTGGCGCGGAAAGCGCAACGAACCGGCCTATGTCGTCCACACCAACAAGGTGCTGGCGGAGGCCCGGGGCGTGTCGGAGGACGACATGGCCCGCCAGACCAGCGAGAACTTCTTTCGCCTGTTCTCCAAGGTGCCGGGAGCGGCCGCGCAATGAGCGACGACGGCGAACTGGAGTTCACGATTCTCGGCTGTGGATCGTCGGCCGGCGTGCCGCGCGTCGGCAACATCTGGGGCGACTGCGATCCGGACGAGCCGAAGAACCGCCGCAAGCGGTGTGCCTTGCTGGTGCAGCGGACGGGGAAGGGCGGCACCACCACCGTTCTGGTCGACGCGGGGCCGGATCTGCGCCAGCAACTCCTCGATGCCCGCGTGACCTACCTGGATGCGGTGCTCCTCACCCATGCCCACGCCGATCACCTGCACGGCATCGACGACCTGCGGCCACTGGCGATCACCCACCGCCAGCTCATTCCCGTGCATATGGATGCGACGACCTCGGTTCGGGCCCACGATCTGTTCTACTACGGCTTCAAGACGCCGGAAGGCTCCAGCTATCCGCCGATCCTGAAGGAACACCGCATCGAAGCGGGCGAGACCTACGTCATCGATGGCGCCGGCGGGCCGATCCCGTTTCAGCCCGTCGAGGTGGCGCATGGCGACATCAACGCCTTGGGCTTCCGCTTCGGGTCCGTTGCCTATCTGCCTGATGTGAAAAGCATTCCAGATACCGCGCGGCCGGCCTTCCACGGCCTCGACACCTGGGTGATCGACGCCCTTCGGCGCACGCCACATCCAAGCCATTTTTCGCTCGACGATGCCCTTGAAAACATTCGTGAATTTGCGCCGAAACGCGCCATTTTGACGAATATGCATGTCGACATGGACTATGCGACCCTGACCAGTGAGCTGCCGGACGGCGTCGTGCCGGCCTTTGACGGAATGCGGTTTCGCGGAGCCGCGGGTGACGGCCGGACATGAGCCGCAAGATGCGCGCGCCGACCGACGACCGGCTGATGCGCGCGGCCTTGCACTATCTCGACCGCTACGGATCGAGCGCCGGCAATCTGCACCGCGTGCTGGAACGCAAGGTCTGGCGCGTCGCCGCGGCACTGGAGGAAGACCCGGCCAGCTACATGCATATGGTCGATGCCGTGGTCGCGCGCTGCGAGGCATCCGGGCTGGTCGATGACAGGCTCTACGCGGAATCGAAGATCGCATCGGAACGGCGCAAGGGTCGTTCGACCCGGCGCATCGCTGCCGTGCTGCAGACCAAGGGCATTTCCCAGGACATGGCCGAGACGCTGCTGGCCCGCGACGAGACAACGGACCTTGCCGCCGCCTGCGTGGCTGCGCGCAAGAAACGCTTCGGCCCATGGCGCAAGGGCGACGCGGATCCCGAGCGCCAACGGAAAGAGATCGCCTCGCTTTGTCGTCAGGGCTTCTCGCTCCAGGTCGCTCGCAAGGTTGTCGAGGCGACAGACCGCGACAGGCTGCTGAGCGACTGCGACGAGGCCTGATGCCATCGGCGCTTGATCCATGAAGGCATCGGCTCGCCGGAGCGTCGGAGCTGGTATCCGGGATGAAGAACGCTCCGTAAGCGCTTGTGTGCAAATCGATCCGCTCCAGGAGCTAAATGCCGGCCAGCGCGGCGCCTCATCTAAATAAGTTCCATAATATATATTATGCGAATTAGCTATGGGTGGATTGGAACCGAGCACTGATGCGTTGCACCGACGCGCCACAGGCCCTCTTCGGTGCTTTCAGCGTGTCGGTCCGACATGTCCGGCGCGCGTGCCCTCGAGGATCCTCATATGGATCCGCTTCAGGACTGCGTCGCCGGATCGCCGCCGAGCAGCTGGCGCAAGGTCGCGGTGATAACATCGGTCGCCGCACGAAGATCGCTCAGCTGGACGTGTTCGTCCGCGGCATAGGCATTGGCCGCCTCCAGCGAGTCCGGTCCCGATCCGTAGAGCACGGTGGGAATGCCGGCGTCGGCATAGTGGCGCGCGTCGCTGAACAGCGGCGATCCGGTGATGCGCGGTTGCGGCTGCGGGAACCGTGCCCGGATTTCCGCCTGCACGACATCGGCCAGCCGGTCGGCACCGGCAACCGGACGCAAGGGCTCGGCCAGGAGCAGCCTGCGGCATTCGATCTCCAGCCCCTCGCGCGGCGTGATCGCCGATTCAATCAGCGCGAAGAGCTCCGCCTCGACCGCCTCGCCCGTCTCTTCGGGAATAAGGCGCCGGTCGATGCGCAGCACCACGCGGTCCGGCACGACGTTGGTGTTCACGCCGCCCTGGATCGTGCCGACGGTGAGCAAAGGCATCATGTCCGCATCGATGGTGCTGCGGCGCTGCGCAATGCGGTCCCGTTCGTCGTAAAGCGCCCGGAGAATGCCCGTCGCCGCCTCCAGCGCGTCGACGCCGCCATGGGGAGCTGCGGCATGCGCCGCGCGGCCGCGCACGACCACCTCGACCTGAAGGCAGCCGTTATGGGCGGTGGTGACGGAACGGCTGAACCCCGAGGCGATGACCAGATCGGGCTTTGTGAGATCCTGGCCGAGAAGCCAGCGCGGACCGAGCGTTCCGCCGGCTTCCTCGTCGCAGGTGATATGAAGCTCGACCGTGCCGTTCAAAGCCTCTGGCGCCTCGATCAGCGCCAGCAGCGCGAACACATAGGCGCTTATGTCGGATTTGCAGAAGACCGTGCCACGCCCATAGAGCGCCCCGCCGGCTTCCTCCGCGCCGAAGGGGTCGACACTCCACCCCTCGCCGGCCGGAATCACGTCGCCATGGGCATTGAGGGCGACCACCGGGCCGCTGTCTCCGAAACGGCGCCGCACGATCAGATTGACGACGCTGCGCATGCCGGCCTGGCGTACGAAGGGTTCCGGCACCGGATGCCATTCCGGATCGAGGCCGAGCTCCTGCAACGCGGTCGCCGCTGCCTCGGCGAATGCGGTCATGTCTCCGGGCGGGTTTTCGCTCGGCACGCGAATGAGGTGTCTGAGAAACTCCAGTTGCCTGGAAAAGCGCGCGTCGTCTGCGGCAGTCATTACCCGGATCCTTGCCGGGAACGTCCCGGTCTTGGCGCTAGGCCGCGAAAATGGCCAAGACGTCGAACCGGCGCGCCCGGCGGTTCGGCTGGATGCCCGTCTGCGGGCGATGATCGGCGGCGGACCGAGATCCGCCGCCGCGTCGTCGGCTTACTGCGGAAGCTGGTCGTCGATGCCCTTCACGTACCAGTTCATGCCAAGCAGAGCGCCGTCGTCAAGGATGATGCCATCCTCGACCGCCACTTCGCCGTTCTGCTTGAAGATCGGGCCGGTGAAGGGATGGAACTCGCCGCTGCGGATCTTGTCCGTCATGGCCGCCGCCTCGTTGGCGATGTCTTCCGGCAGGTTGGTGAACGGCGCCATCAGCACCATGTCCTTGGCCAGACCGCCCCAGATGTCCTCGCTCTTCCAGGTGCCGTCAAGGGCAGCCTGGACGCGGTTGACGTAGTAGACGCTCCAGTCGTCGACGATGGCGGTCAACTGGGCGTTCGGTGCGAACTTGATCATGTCCGACGCCTGGCCGAAGCCGACCGCGCCGCGCTCCTCGGCGACCTGCAGCGGTGCCGGGCTGTCGGTGTGCTGGCTGATGACGTCGGCGCCCTGGTCGAGCAGCGCCTTGGCCGCATCGGCTTCCTTGCCCGGGTCATACCAGGAGTTCACCCAGACGACCTTGATCTTGAAATCGGGATTGACCGACTGCGCGCCCAGCATGAAGGAGTTGATGCCGCGCACCACTTCCGGGATCGGGAAGGAGCCGATGTAGCCGGCGGTGCCCGTCTTCGACATCTTGGCCGCGATCTGGCCGATGATGTAGCGGCCCTCGTAGAAACGCGCCGAATAGGTCGAGACGTTGTCAGCCCGCTTGTAGCCGGTGGCGTGCTCGAACTTCACGTCCGGAAACTTCTTGGCGACCTTGAGGGTCGGATTCATGAAGCCGAAGGAGGTGGTGAAGATCAGGCCTGCGCCGTCACGCGCCAGGCGCTCGATGGCGCGCTCCGCGTCGGGGCCCTCGGACACATTCTCGATATAGGTGGTCTCGACCTTGTCGCCGAAGGCGGCTTCGATCGCCAGCCGGCCCTGATTGTGCTGGTACGACCAGCCATGATCGCCGATCGGCCCGACGTAGATAAAGCCGACCTTCAGCTTGTCCTCGGCCTGGGCGCTTGCCATTCCAAGGCCGAGTGCCGCGGCAAGCGCGATCCCGAATAGTTTCTTCATGTGAGGCTCCTGTTCCCCGTTAAAAGTCAGAGTGTTCTCGTAAATCCGCGCCGGCGGGTCATCGCCGCTCCGGCGCGCAGCCCTCGTGTTCGTTCCCGTCCCCTGCTCTCTCGCACAGCCCGGTGGTTTCTCCGGTCATTTTCCGTGTTTTCGGCCCGCTCCGCAGTCTTCGCCGCATCAGCGGTCCGGCACGAACGGCCGCCCCAGGCAGGCCGGGGTATTGACCCGTGTCAGTATGCGGTTCCGGGAGATGATGACAAGCACGGCGATGGTCGCGACATAGGGAAGCGCCGACATAAACTGTGAAGGAATGGCGACGCCATGCGCCTGGGCATGGAATTGCAGGATGCCGACCGCGCCGAACAGATAGGCGCCGGCCAGAACCCGCAAGGGCCGCCAGGTGGCGAAGACGACCAGCGCCAGCGCGATCCAGCCCCTGCCCGCCGTCATACCCTCGACCCACTGCGGCGTGTAGACGAGCGACAGATATCCGCCGGCAAGCCCCGCACAGGCCCCGCCGAACAGTACCGCCAGATAGCGGACCTTGAGGACGGAGACGCCAAGGGCGTGCGCCGAGGCATGATTGTCGCCGACCGCACGGATGATGAGGCCGGCCCTGGTGCGAAACAGCACATAGGAGACCCCCGCGACCAGCGCCAGCGACAGATAGACCAGCACGTCCTGGCCGAACAGGAGGCGCCCGACCAGCGGCAGGTCGCTCAGAACCGGGATCTCGATGCCGGTCAGCCGGATGCCCGGCTGCCCCACGAAGGCCTCGCCGATCATCCCGGACAGGCCGAGCCCGAGCAGCGTCAGCGCCAGTCCGGTGGCGACCTGGTTGGCGACCAGATGCAGGGTCAGGAATCCGAAGAGAAGCGCCATGCCCATCCCCGACAGCAGCGCGAAGACGGCGCCGAGATACGGGGAGCCCGTGGCCTGCGCGCCGGCAAAGCCCATCACGGCGCCAACGATCATCATGCCCTCGACACCGAGGTTGAGAACGCCCGACCGCTCCACGACGAGTTCGCCGATTGCCGCCAGCAGCAAGGGCGTCGCCGCGGTGATGACGGTCAGAAGAATGGATTCAAACGCCCCCATCGATCAGGCTCCCTTGGCGCTGACGCCCGGCCGCGTGAAGCGGATCCGGTACAGGATCAGCGTATCGCAGGCGAGCACGTAAAACAGAAGAAGCCCCTGGAACACCCGGGTGGTCTTGTCGGAAATCCCGAGCGTGACCTGCGCGGCCTCCCCGCCCAGATAGGAGAGCGCCAGCAGGAAGCCGGAAAAGAAGATCCCGATGGGATTGAGCCGGCCAAGGAAGGCAACGATTATCGCCGTGAAGCCGTATCCCGGCGAGATGACCGGCGTCAGCTGGTTGACCGACCCGGAGACTTCGCTGATGCCGGCAAGCCCCGCCAGTCCCCCGGACAGGAGAAAGGCGAAGACGATGATCTTGTTGCGGGAAAAGCCCGCGAACCGACCTGCGCGAGGCGCCTGGCCGAGAACCCTTATCTCGAACCCCTTCAGCGTCTTCAGCAAGACCACCGACAGCGCCAGGACCGCGATGACGGCGAAGATCGCGCCGACATGCATTCGCCCGTCGGCGAGCGCCGGCAGCGTTGCCGCATCCGAGAAGACCCGGCTTTCGGGAAAATTGAAGCCTTCCGGATCGCGCCACGGTCCGCGCACGAGCCAGTCCAGCAGGAGCTGCGAGATATAGACCAGCATCAGGCTGGTCAGGATCTCGTTGGTCCCGAACCGCACTTTGAGGAAAGCCGGGATGCCGCCCCACAACATTCCGCCGGCTATGCCCATGAGCAGCATCAGCGGCAGGGTCAGGAAGCTCTCGAACCCGGGAAGCAGGATCGGCAGCATGGAGCCGGCGAGCGCGCCGGCGGTAAACTGGCCTTCCGCGCCGATGTTCCAGGTGTTCGACAGGAAGCAGACGGCAAGGCCCACCCCGATCAGGATCAGTGGCGTCGCCTTCACCACCAGCTCCTGAAGCGACCAGGAGGCCGTGAGCGGATCGATGAAGAACATGTAGAGCGCGACCGCCGGGTTTTGTCCCAGAGCGGCAAACAGCACGGCGCCGGTCACCAGGGTCAGCGCGATCGCGATCACCGGCGACAGCAGCGCCATCAAGGTGGAGCGTTCGGGCCGCTTTTCCAGTTCAAGCCGCATCGCCCGCGCCTCCGCTGTCTTCGTCAAGGCCCGCCATCAGCAGACCCACGCGTTCGCGCGTCAATTTCTGGGCCGGGATCGCATCGGACAGTTTCCCGCGCGAAATCACGGCGATCCGGTCGGCGATCTCGAAAATCTCGTCGAGATCCTGGCTGATCACCAGCACGGCCGCCCCGTTGCGCGACAGGTCGATCAGCTCCTGACGGATGAGCGCGGCCGCGCCCGCATCCACGCCCCAGGTCGGCTGGTTGACCACCAGCACGTCGGGCTGCCGGTCGAGCTCCCGGCCGATCACGAACTTCTGCAGATTGCCGCCGGACAGGGCGCGTGCTTCCGGATCGTCATGCGACATGCGCACATCGAAATTCGTCTTGATCCTCTGTTCCAGCGCACCCGCGCGGTCCCGCTTGAGGAAACCGCCCTGCACAAGCCCGTCGCCGGTGCTGTGGCGTGTGAGCAGCAGGTTTTCCGACAGCTTCAGTCCCGGCACGGCGCCGTGCCCCAACCGTTCCTCGGGAACGAAGGCGGCCCCTGCCCTGCGGCGTTTCGTGATTCCGGCCCGGCCCATCGGAACTGCGCCGATGGTCACGGCGTCGGCGCTGGAGGACAGCCGTTCGCCCGACACCAGCTCGAACAACTCGCTCTGGCCGTTGCCGGCAATGCCCGCGATGGCAACGACTTCACCCGCCCGCACATCCAGATCGATATTCTCGATCGCAACGGAAAACGGCCCCTCTGCCTCCGCGCTCAGGTCCTTGAGCGCGAGGCGGACATCGCCTTCGCGCGGGACAACGCCGCGCTTGAGGTCGTGCACCGCACTGCCGACCATGAGCCTGGCAAGCGATCCCGCTGTTTCTTTCGTCGGATCGCATTCCATCACGACCTTGCCGTGACGCATGATCGTCGCATGGTGGCAGATGCGCTGCACCTCCTCCAGCCGGTGCGAGATATAGAGGATCGCGCAGCCTTCCAAGGCGAGCCGCTCCAGCGTGACGAACAGCTGATCCGCCTCCTGCGGCGTGAGCACCGAGGTCGGCTCGTCCATGATGATCAGTTTCGGTTCCTGCAGCAGACAGCGCACGATCTCGATGCGCTGGCGCACGCCGACCGAAAGATCGGCGACAATGGCCGAGGGATCGAGCGTCAGGCCGTAGTCGCGCGACACCTGCCGGATCCGCTCGGACAATGCACGGAAGGACTGGCCGGGAGGAAGCGCGAGGGCGATGTTTTCCGCGACCGTCAGCGCCTCGAACAGCGAGAAGTGCTGGAACACCATGCCGATCCCGAGCGCCCTCGCCTCGGCCGGAGACGCGATGGTAACGGTCTGTCCTTGCCAGACGAGATCCCCCGCATTGGGGTCGAGCGCGCCATAGAGGATCTTGACCAGGGTCGACTTGCCCGCGCCGTTCTCGCCGAGCAGCGCGTGGATCTCGCCGGCGCGCAGCGTGAGGGACACAGTGTCGTTGGCGAGGATCTCGCCGAAGCGTTTGGTGATGCCGCGCGCGTCAAGGAGAACGGTGCCGCGCCGCTCGCCGACCACTCCGTGCTGCGGGTTCGTTGTGTCGTCCACTGTCATGAGATCCCCCGCCCCCTTATCATATGGCCGCGATGCTCCCGGCAAGGCCGTGATGCCGTTTCTTGTGGACAGAAACGCGCTGTTCGCGGCGGATCATCAGCTCCGCGACCACGGATACGGCGATGGCGGACGGTTGTTTCGAGGCAATTGCGGAAATGCCGATCGGACAACGGAAAACCGCGTCAAGACGGTCGGCCTCATGGCCTGCCGCGCGCAACCGCGAGCGCATGCGCGCCGCCTTGGTCGCACTGCCGATCATGCCGACGCCGGCAATCGCGTCGCGGCGCAAGGCCGCATCGGCGATGGCAAGATCCAGTGCATGATCATGGGTCATGACGAGAACCTCGGCACCGGCCGGGAGATCGGCCGCGACACGCACAGGATCCGCCGCCGCAACGACGCGGACAGTGGCGGGAACATGTGCCGGAAAGACATCCGGCCTGTTGTCGACCCAGATCACCGAAAAGGGCAAGGTCGCGAGCGCCAGAACCAGGGCCTTGCCGACATGTCCAGCGCCGAAGAGCACCACTGGCGAGGTCTGCGTCCCGAAGCGCTCCGTCAGCAGATTGCCCTGCAGGCAAACCTCCGCCCCGCCCGTCCCGGCGGCGTCGCCGCTTGCGAGGGTGCGCAGGCCCGCCCCGCCGTCTCCATCGACAACCATCTGCGTCGCGAAGGGGCCCTCCGCCTCGAGCCGCGCGAAGCGGATCACCTCATCCTGCCGCGCCCTGGAAAAGATTTCGAGCGCAAGCGTGCCCCGCCCGCCGCAGCACTGGCCAAGATCGGGCCCAAGCGACATCCGCTCGAGGCGAAAGCCGTCGCGGCCGGGCCGTGCGTCCCTCGCCGCCGCCTCGATCGCCTGATACTCCAGCATGCCGCCGCCGATGGTTCCATGGAAGCGCCGGTCGGGATCGACCACCATCCGCGCGCCGACCTCCCGCGGAGCGGAGCCCTCAACGCCGACGATCGTGACCAGCACGCAGGCGGGCGCCTCCTCCAGCCGTGCCAGAATCGACGCCCAGGTCTTCATCGCGCTGCCTTCCTGCGCTTGATGTCGGTGACAGAACGCAGGATTTCCTCCGCAGTCGCCGGTGCATTCAGGTCCGGCAGCAGCCCGGGCGCAAGGCTCGCGACCGCGTCGTGAATGGCGCTGAAGACGGAAATCGCCAGCATCACGGGCGGCTCGCCGACCGCCTTGGAGCGAAACACAGTGGGCGACGGATTGCCGGCGGAGGCATACAGCGCGACGTTAAAGGCTTCCGGCACATCCGACGCGGTCGGGATCTTGTAGGTCGACGGCGCATGCGTGCGCAGGCGCCCGCTCTCGTCCCAGACCAGCTCCTCGGTTGTCAGCCAGCCCATACCCTGCACGAAGCCGCCTTCGATCTGGCCGATGTCGATGGCCGGATTGAGCGACTTGCCGACGTCATGGAGAATGTCGACGCGATCGACGCGCATCTCGCCTGTCATCGTGTCGATGGTGACTTCCGAGCAGGCCGCGCCATAGGCGAAATAGTGAAACGGACGACCCGACGCGCTCGGACGATCCCAGGTGATGGTCGGCGTTGCATAGAAGCCGGTCGCCGACAGCTGGATGCGGGCGAGATGGGCCGCGCGCGCCAGCGCCCCGAGCGGCATCGCCTCGTCTCCCAGAAACACCTGGTTGTCGCGAAACACGATGTCGTCCGGCGCGACCCCATGCTGCTCCGCCGCAAAGGCCACCAGCCGCGCCTTAATCGTCTCGGAGGCGATCTGCGCCGCCATGCCGTTGAGATCCGTGCCGGAGGAGGCCGCCGTCGGGCCGGTGTTCGGCACCTTGCCCGTATGGGTGGCGGTGATCTTCACCCGGTCGAGCGTCACGCCGAAAATCTCGGCAACGATCTGCGCCACCTTCTGGAACAGCCCCTGCCCCATCTCCGTGCCGCCATGGTTCAGATGGATCGACCCGTCGGTATAGAGATGCACCAGGGCGCCGGCCTGGTTGAGATGCTTGAGGGTGAAGGAAATGCCGAACTTCACCGGCGTCAGTGCCAGCCCCATTTTCAGGATCGGACTGCGCGCATTGAAGTCCGAGATCTCCGACCGCCGCGCCCGATAGTCGGAACTCTCCTCCAGCTGATCGACGATGGCATGCAGCGTGGCGTGTTCCTCGACATGCATGCCATAGGGCGTGACGTCCCGGTCGGCGGAATAGAAATTGAGCTTGCGCACATCGAGCGGATCCTTGCCGACCCGGATCGCCAATGCGTCCATCATCCGTTCTGCGGCAAGCATGCCCTGCGGCCCGCCGAAGCCGCGAAACGCGGTGTTGGAACAGGTGTTGGTCTTCAGCCGACGCGAATGGATCAGCGCATCGGGATAGAAATAGCTGGAATCGGCGTGAAACATCGCCCGGTCGACCACGCCGAGCGACAGGTCCGCCGAATAGCCGCAGCGGGCGTGAAACAGCATTTCGGTCGCACGGATACGTCCGTCCGCGTCATGACCGAGCGTCCAATGGGCGCGGAAGTCATGCCGCTTGCCGGTCATGATCATGTCGTCGTCGCGGTCGAGCCGCAGCTTGCAGGCATGGCCCGTCACGGAAGCGGCAAGGGCGGCAAGCGCTGCCCAGTGGTTGGCCTGGCTCTCCTTGCCGCCAAAGCCGCCGCCCATGCGCCGGACTTCCACGGTCACCGCCGCATCCGGCACCGACAGGACACGCGCGATGATGTGCTGCGTTTCGCTCGGATGCTGCGACGAGGTGTGGACGAAAACGTCGCCGTCCTCGCCGGGAACCGCCAGCGACACCTGACCTTCCAGATAGAAATGCTCCTGCCCGCCGATTTCCATCTGGCCGCGCAGCTTGGCCTGCGAGGTGGCAAGCCCGGTTTCCGGCGACCCCTTGCGGAACTGATAGTCCGGCAGGACGGTCTCGTCAGCCGACAGCGCGTCGTCGATGGTCAGCACCGGTGCCAGCGGATCTGCAACGATCCGCGCCTTGCGCGCCGCCCTGCGCGCCGCATCGCGGGTTGTCGCGATCACCGCGAAAATCGGCTGCCCCCAATAGAGGATCTCGCTTTCGACCAGCATCGGCTCGTCGCCGAGCGCGGGCGAGACGTCGTTCTTGCCCGGAATATCCGCATGGGTCAGCACGGCGACAACGCCCGGGCTTTGCCGCACCGGCTCCAGGTCGATCTCCGTGATGGTGCCTCTTACGACGTCATCTGCCCATCCCGGCACCACATGCAGCGTGCCGGCGGGTTCGCGAATGTCGTCGACATAGGTCGCGCCGCCGCTGACATGCTTGATCGCACTGTCATGCGGTGTCGGCCGGCGCACGCTTGCAAGCGTGCCGTCGTCACCGGGCAGAAGCCCTGCACCACCGGGCGCATCCTCAAGCGGCATGAGACGTCTCCTCGCGCCGGGCGCCCGTGATCCGGGTGCGTTCGTCGGGCGTTCCGCCGATTTCAACCAGCGCCTTGGCGAGCAAGGCGCGTGCCACCTCCTGGCGATAGTCCTCGCTTGCGCGCATATCGCTGATCGGGCTGAAGTCTTCTGCCAGAGCCCTCAGCGCCGCCGCCCAGGTCGACGGCGTGTCGGGGCGCGCGCCCACGAGCGCGATTTCCGTGCCCGCAGCCCGTTTCGGCGTGGGCACCATGCCGCCATAGGCGACGCGCGCCTCTGTGATGCTGCCATCCACCAGCGTCAGGCGCACCGCCATCAAGACGGCGGTGATGTCCTGGTCGAAGCGCTTGGAGATCTTGAAGCAGCGAAACGCGTGGTTCGGATCGAGGCGCGGCACATAGAGACCGGTGACGATCTCGCCGGGCTTGCGGTCCTGCTTGCCGTAATCGACAAAGAAGGCGTCGAGCGGCAGGGTGCGGGCATCCGCGCCCTTGCGCAGCTCCAGCGTCGCTCCCAATGCGATCAGGGCCGGCGGGCTGTCGCCGATGGGCGAGCCATTGGCGATATTGCCACAGACGGTTCCGGAGGCGCGCACCTGCTTCGATCCGATGCGGCGCCACAACTCACCGAGGTCGGGATCGATGCGCGCCATGAAATCATGGGTGTCGCCAAAGGTCGCCCGCGCGCCCATCAAGACGCCGCCGGCGGTTTCCTCCGCACCCTCCAGTTCGGCGACACGACCGATCCATATGATCTTCGGCAGGTCTCGCAGCTGTTTCGTGACCCACAATCCGACATCGGTCGCCCCTGCCAGAATGGTGGCGTCGGGATGCCGGTCATAGAGCTCGGCCAGCGCATCGACGGAGGCGGGCGCGGCGAAAAACCCCTCGCCCGTGGGGATCATGACATCCGCGCCGTCCTGAAGGGCGGTCAGCGCGGCCATCGTCTCGGCCGCCCGCCGCGAGAATGCATCGTCGACCGTCTGGAAACAGGCATCGAGCGCGGCGTCGACAATCGGACGATACCCGGTGCAGCGGCACAGGTTGCCGGCGAGCCAGTCGGTCACGGTTTTGCGCGTCGCGGGCACATCGGCTGCGTGATAGAGCGTGAACAGGCTCATGATGAAGCCCGGCGTGCAAAAACCGCATTGCGACCCGTGGAAGTCGACCATCGCCAGCTGCACCGGGTGCAGCTTGCCGTCCGTCGCGAGATCCTCGACCGTCACCAGCTCCGCCCCGTCGAGCATACCGAGGAACTGGATGCAGGAATTCACCGGCTGATAGACGAGCCGCCCCCCGACAATGCGCCCGACGGCGACCGTGCATGCCCCGCAATCCCCCTCGCCGCAGCCTTCCTTGGTGCCGGACAGGCCCTGGCGCAGGCGCAGGTAATCGAGCACCGTCTCGTTCGGCCCGACCTCGCCCAGTTCGACGACGTCGCCGCGATGGAGAAAACGGATGGCGCTGCGCATCAATCAGCTCCCGCGGTAGGTCGAATAGCCGAATGGCGACAACAGCAGGGGCACATGATAATGCGCGTCGGGATCGGAAATGCCGAACCTGAGCGGAATCACGTCCAGAAACAGCGGTTCCGGCAGGTCCTCGACCGTGGCGCGCAGATAGGCGCCGGCCTCGAAGCGCAGTTCGTAGACGCCGGGCCGGAAATCCGCATCGCCCAGGATCGGGCCGTCGACCCTGCCGTCGTCGTTGGTCACCGCATCCACGAGTTTCCGGAAGTCGCCGCTGTCGTCCAGCCGCCACAGGGAAAGCGCAAGCCCGCTTGCCGGACGCCCGAGTGCCGTGTCCAGAACATGTGTCGTCAGCCGTCCCATCAGTCTATCCCGTCTTCGGCCATCGGGTCGATGATGACCATCAATTGTTCATGCCTTGAAAGAGTGCACGACCCAAACCCTGCGGACCAGAACAGATTCGCGATCTCTATGATGCCGTATCGGCATCGATTTGAGAAAGCCGATCACCCACTGCGGACACCGAATGTTCGAAAAACGCCTGCGCGGCGTGGCTCAGCCCCCGATGCGAGGATGTGAGCATGGTGAAACGGTCCCGGCTCAGCGCCGCATCGGCCAGCGGAACAAAAACCAGCTCGCCGTCGCCAACCTCCCGCTCCAGACCGATGATGGTCTGGAAACTTACGGTCTCGCCCGCTGCTGCGAGCCGCTTCATCATCCTGAGCGAATTCGCCTCGACGAAGGCGCGCCCCACAAGGCCGTCGGCAGGCAGCGCCGCGTCGATGAGCTTGCGCAGGGACAGGTCGCGCGTTGGCAGGCAGAACGGATGTGCCAGGCAGTCCGCCAGATAAAGCGGCTGCCGCCGCGCCAGCGGATGCCCCGGCGCCATCACGGCGCCGATGGCGAGGTCGCGCCGGAAGGCGGCGCTCAGGCGCGGATCCTCCGGTGGCTCGAAGGAAAAGCCGACCTCGGTCCGTCCGGCGATCACCGCCTCCGCAACCTCGTCGGAACCGGCGATGCGGACCGACACGTGGATGCCCGGATAGCGCTTGCGAAACGCCGTCACCACGGCCGGCAGCAGCGTTTCCGACACGCTTTCCACGCTGGCGATGCTGACCGCGCCGCTTCGCATGCCCGTAAGGGCGTCAAGTTCGCCGGCAGTGGCCGAGAAGTCCGACAGCGTCCGCAGGACGTGCGCCCGCAGGATTTCTCCTGCCGGTGTCAGCCGCACCCCGCGCGCCAGCCGGTCGAACAGCGCGTGTCCCAGCGTCTTTTCAAGCCAGAGCACCTGCCGGTTGACGGCGCTGGAGGCGATATTGAGCTCGCGAGCCGCCGCGCGGATCGACCCCGCCTGGGCAACGGCCGCGAAATACCGCAAGGCCGGCCCGTAGAGATGCCGTGACCTGTCCATTGCCCGCGTCCCCCGCCGCTGCTTGCGCGGCCCGGGGTCTCCCCGGGCCGCAAACCGGCGTCGTCAGGGGACGAGCACGGTGGTGCCGGTGGTCTTGCGGCCCTGCAGGTCCTCATGCGCGGTGATGGCGTCTTTCAGCGCGTACTCCTGATTGACCTNGATCTTCACGTCGCCCGAGCGCACCACCTCGAAGAGATCGTTGGCAGTCTCCTCCAGATCGGCCCGCGAGGCGATATAGGTGAAGAGCGTCGGGCGCGTGGCAAACAGCGACCCCTTCGGACCGAGCAGGCCGAGGTTAAAATCGGTGATCGGTCCCGACGACTGGCCGAAGGACACCCACAGTCCCAAGGGGCGCAGGCAATCGAGGGAGCCGGGATAGGTGTCCTTTCCGACCGAATCGTAGACGACGTCGCAGAGCTTGCCGTCGGTGATCTCGCGGACCCGCTCGACGAAATTCTCCGTCCGGTAGTTGATCACATGCTTGTAGCCGTTGGCCTTGGCGAGCTCCGCCTTTTCCGCCGAGCCGACCGTGCCGATCGCGGTCGCGCCGATCTTGGCCGCCCATTGGCCCGCGATCAGGCCGACGCCGCCAGCCGCCGCATGAAACAGCAGCGTGGTCTCCGGCGTGACCGTGTAAGTCTTGCGCAGCAGGTAGCGCGCCGTCATGCCTTTCAGCATCATGCCGGCGGCGGTCTTATCATCGACGCCCTCGGGGATCACCACGAGACGGTCGGCAGGCACCAGCCGCTCCTCCGCATAGGAGCCGAGCGGGCCGACATAGGCGACGCGGTCGCCCGGCGCCACGTGGGTCACGCCCTCGCCCACCGCCGTGACGACGCCGGCTCCCTCGTTGCCGGGGGTAAACGGCGTGCCCGCCGGCGCCGGATAAAGGCCGGAGCGAAAGTAGGTGTCGATGAAATTCAGNCCGATGGCGGTGTGGCGAACGCGCGCCTCGCCGGCGCCGGGAGCGCCGACCTCGACCTCCTCCCATTTCATCACATCCGGACCGCCCGTCTCATGCACCCTGATCGCGTGAACCATTTTGTGTCTCTCCCTGGGAAATATCCTGTTGGCTGGATCATGGGGCGCGCGCCAACTTCGGGCAAGCCCTGCCGCCGTGCCAGTGCGCCAACATAGCGCAGCGCACCGGTGCTGGCGCGAAACCGGGCCGGGGTGCTATGCGATAGTGCATGCGCCAGCCGAAGATCCTCACCACGCTCAAAACCTACAGTTTGCAGCTGTTTTTCGCCGACCTTCTGGCCGGTGCGACGGTGGCCATGGTGGCCCTGCCGTTGAGCCTGGCGATTGCCATCGCCTCCGGCGCCTCCCCGGAAAAAGGCCTGGTGACCGCGATTGTCGCCGGTTTCCTGATTTCGCTGCTCGGCGGCAGTCGGGTCCAGATCGGCGGGCCGACCGGCGCCTTCATCGTCGTGGTGCATTCGATCATCGCCACCCACGGCTACGACGGACTGGTGCTCGCCACCTTCATGGCCGGGTTCATCCTGCTGGTGGCCGGCTATTTTCGCGCTGGCAATCTCATCGCCCATGTACCGGAAGCCGTGATCAACGGTTTCACTATCGGCATCGCCATCGTGATCGCCTTCAGCCAGCTTCCCGATTTCCTCGGAATGACGTTGCGCGACGCCCCGGCGGAGTTCGTGCAGCGGCTGTCCGCGCTCTGGGCCGCGCGCGACACCTTTGCCCCCTCGGCGCTGGGCGTGGCGCTGGTCGCCGTTGCGCTGATTGTCGGCCTGCGCCGCCTCGCGCCCCGTTTTCCCGGCCTCATCGTCGCCGTCGGCGCCGCATCCGGGCTGGTGGTGCTGTTCACGCTGCCGGTCGAGACGCTGGGATCGCGGTTCGGCGCCCTGCCCTCCAGCCTGCCGCTCCCCGCGCTTCCGGCGATTTCCTTCGAACGGATTGCGGAATTGTTGCCGTCCGCTTTCGTGATCGCCTTCCTCGCCGGGGTGGAATCGCTGCTGTCGGCGATGGTCGCCGACCGGATGATCGAAGGCCGCCACCGCCCGAACGCGGAACTGACCGCGCAAGGGACGGCCAATATCGCATCGGCGCTCTTCGGCGGGCTTCCTGCCACCGGGGCAATCGCCCGCACGGCGACGAACATCAAGGCGGGCGGCCGCACGCCCGTTGCCGGCATCGTCCATGCGCTCGTGATCCTGGCCGTCATGCTGCTGGCAGCACCGATGGCCGGTTATCTCGCCATGCCCGCCCTTGCAGCCCTGCTGATGGTGACAGCCTGGAACATGAGCGAGCCGCACCGCTGGGGCGACTACGCGAAGGCGCCGCCCTCCGACCGTCTGCTGCTGGTGCTCACGCTGGCGCTGACCGTCCTGGTCGACCTGACGGTCGCGATTGGCGTTGGCGTCGCGCTCGGTCTGGCGCTTCGCGCGGCAAGCAAACGGCGGCAGGACAGCGACTGGACCCCGCCGGAGCGCTGATCCGCCCCGCTATTTGCCGGCGGCCGCCTGGCGTTTCGCCTTCCGCCTGGCGGCGGCGAGAATGTTGATGACCTCCACGCCGGCCGAAAACGCCATGGCGAAATAGATGTAGCCGCGCGGGATGTGAAAGCCGAGACCGTCGGCGATCAGCGCAACGCCGATAAGAAGTAGGAAGGCGAGCGCCAGCATCTTGGTCGTCGGATGCTTCTGCACGAAATCCGAAATCGGACCGGACGCGACATACATGGCGATCATCGCGATCACCACGGCAGCGACCATCACCTCGATGTGTTCGGCCATGCCGATGGCGGTGACGATGGAATCGACCGAGAACACCATGTCGATGACAATGATCTGCGCGATCACCGCGCCGAACCCGGCGGCAACGGCCGTACCGGTTTCATCATGCGCGCCCTCGATCCCCTTGTGGATCTCGTGGGTGGCCTTCACCAGCAGAAAGAGACCGCCGGCGAGCAGGATGAGATCGCGCCAGGAAATCGCCTCGCCGAGGACGGTGAACACCGGCGCGGTCAGGCCGATCAGCAGCGTCAGCACCGAGAGAAGCGCGATGCGGAAGATCAGCGCAAGCGCAAGGCCGATCTGGCGGGCGCGCTTCGCGGTCTTCGGCTCGAGCCGGGCGACGATGACCGAGATGAAGATGATGTTGTCGATGCCGAGAACGATTTCCATCACCGTCAGGGTGAGAAGGCTCGCCCATACGGCCGGGTCGGACAGAAGCTCGATCATGGAAACGCCTCACGCATCGCAGGTTGGCCAGGGCCGCGCACGGCCGACCGTCCGGTGATCGCAGAAACCCGGCCGCCTGCCAACCCCGGCCGGACGCGCGTCAGCGCAGCGCGTCGAGAAGCTGCTGAACGGCAGAAACCAGAAGAAGGTAGATGCTGGAGCCGGCCAGCAGCCATTTGGCGAAGCCTTCCGCCGACAGACCGTTGGCGATAGCGAGCCCGGCGCCGATGAACCACAGCAAGGTCACGAAGAGCGTAAGCGGGCGCCAGCGGGAGACCCTGACCGGGTGCACGAAGCGGATCGGCGCGAAGGTCAGCGCGCACAAGGCGATGACGCTGATGATGGTGAAGACTTCGGAGGAGGACAGCACCATCAGGCCGAAGACCGCCATGTTCCAGCCGGTCGGGAAGCCCTTGAACGACCCGTCCGGTTGCTTCATGCCGTTGTCGGCGAAGTAAAGCGCCCCGGTGAAGACGATCAGGCCGCCGCAGATCCAGTTCCACGGCGAGGAGACCATGCCGCTGCCGGCCAGCGCGAAGGCGGGAAGAAACACATAGGTCGCATAGTCGATGACGAAATCGAGCGATGCGCCGGACCATTGCGGCATGCGGTTTGCGATGTCGAAACGGCGCGCCAACGGACCGTCGATCCCGTCGATCACCAGCGCGACCCCGAGCCAGACGAACAGCATCGCCCAGTCGCCCTGCGCTCCTGCAAGCAACGCCAGCAGGGCAACCGGCGCGCCGAGCGCGGTCAGAACATGAATCAGAAACAGCGGGTGCGCGCTCTTCAGCCGCTCCGTCACGCCCGTCTCCGGATCCGCCAATTTGCCTTTCGCCACAGGCATTGCCTCGTGTCATGCCGGAGATAAACCGGCGCGGGCGTCTTGTCGCCCCCAAGCCTTTCGTATGCCTTCAACTTGCGAGAACTGCAACCGAACAGCTGCATTTTGCAGAAAACGACCGGCTCAAAGTGGCTGAAGAACGGCTTTACCCTGTCAGCAACGCCCGTCCGGCGTCCGACAGGGCGAGCACGAATGCCCCCCAGAGGATCAGGAAAACCCCGATGGCACGCGGGATCCAGAGGCGATGCACCGTCTTTTCCAGCGCCATCAGGAAGCCGAGCACCGCGATCCAGATGACGTTCATGATGCCGACCGCGAACATCACCGTCATCAGCGCCCAGCAACAGCCAAGACACAACAGCCCCTGGATGATGCCTAGGCGATAGACCTCGGCGTAGGAGGCCGGCCGGCGGTCCATGAAAAAGGGAATCGGGCGCTGGCAGCGCAACAGGCAGGCAAGCTTGGCCGGCGTGAACTGATAGATGCCGGCCGCGATCAACGTCGTTCCGGCCAGGACAAGCGTCGCCGGCGACATCATCAGCGACATCATCCGCGCCGCCGTCAGCGCCCCTTGCGCCAGCGTCGCCAGCGCGCCGTAGCCGACCCAGACGGAAAGATACCCGAGCGCGAGGACGACAACAGGCGCCGTTCGCCCGGTGGTGCCCGTCATCGGCTGCGGCAGTTCCGCGTAAGACGCGATCATCGGCGCGGCGCTCGGGAGCATCATCGCCAGCGCCATCATGACCCACATGACGAAGACGAGCGCCGCGTCGGACAGGCTCCAGATTTCGGAAGACGGCATGCCGAAGGTCGAGGTGCCCTCGGGAAGACAGATGACCGCCAGCGCGGCGCGCGCTTCGGCGGACAGGCCGGCGAAGATGTTGAAACTGTTGAACAGCGCCATGCCGGGCCCGAGTTCGCCCATGTCCATGGCCGGCACCATGTCGGCGACCATGGCGGCGAGATAGATCCAGCCGGCAGCTGCCGCCAGACCGACCGCAAGGAAGACGGCAAGGCGCGGACGCCGGGCAAGCGAGCGCAACGGGTGCGGTGGCCGTTCGGACTTTTCCAGGTGCACCGTCATCTCCGGCGGCAAGCTCCATTCGTGATCCCGCGCGGCGCATGCGCCGGGAGCATCGTTCCCGCGTCCTCTATCATCCTTGTCGGCGGATGCGGATACCAACGCCTACGGATGCGACCATATGCGCGCGGGGCAATCTTGCAAAATCCTCCGCGCGCGTCATCTTGTCGACAACAGTCGACCCCGGCACGGAGATCCTCATGGCCAAACGCGCTCGCGCTGCCAAGGCAGACACGCCCGCAACACCGACGCAGGTGGATGTCGCCGTCGTCGGCGCCGGTCCGTCCGGCATGGCGATGGCGCTGCTCTTGGCCCGCCACGGCTTCAGCACCGCGCTGATTGCGCCCGCGGCAATGGCGGACGACGACCGCACGACCGCCCTGCTCGATTCATCGGTGGAAATGTTGCGCACGCTCGACCTGTGGGACGCCATCGAGCCGCATACGGCGGCCCTTCGCCACATGCGCATCGTCGACGGCACCGGCCGGCTGATCCGCGCGCCCGAAGTAGTGTTCGACGCCTCGGAACTGGACCTTCCGGCCTTCGGCTACAACATCGAGAACCGCGACCTGAACCGCGAGCTCGCCAAGGCCTGCGCCGAGACGCCTGAACTGCTGCGCATCGAGGCGAAGCTGTCCTCCCTTACCCCGATGGGGGATCGTGCGGAGCTGACCACCGACGCCGGCGAGACGGTTATCGCGCGCATCGCGATCGGCGCGGACGGGCGCAATTCCATGGTCCGAGAGGCCGCCGGAATTGCGGTCAAGGACTGGCGCTATCCGCAGTCGGCGCTGGTGCTGACACTGGAACACGGGGTTCCGCATCACAATCATTCGACGGAATTCCACACGCCGTCCGGTCCTTTCACGCTGGTGCCGCTGAAGGGCCGCAAGTCCTCGCTCGTCTGCGTGGTCTCGCCCGAGGATGCGGACCATCTCGCGGCGCTCGACGACGAGGCGCTGGCCCGCGAGCTGGAACGCCGCGCCGCCTCGGTGCTTGGCAAGATGAGCATTGTCGGCAAGCGGCAGATCTACCCGCTCGGCGGATTGACGGCACGCACCGTCGCGGCCAACCGCTGCGCCCTCGTCGGGGAAGCCGCGCATGTGTTTCCGCCCATCGGCGCGCAGGGTCTCAATCTCGGCCTGCGCGATGTCGCCGCCCTTGGCGAGGTGCTGGTCAAGGCGCAAAAGCGCGGCGAGGACATCGGCTCGGGTGCCGTGCTCCAGGCCTATGAGCGCGCCCGGCGCCCGGACATCGCCACCCGCACGACCGCGGTCGATCTGCTCAACCGCTCGCTCCTGAGCGACCTTTTGCCGGTTCAGGCGCTGCGCAGCGTCGGGCTTTATCTCGCCGGCCGGATTTCTCCGCTGCGCAAGCTGATGATGCGCGAGGGGATTGCGCCGGTGATGGCGCGCCCCCGGCTGATGCGCGGCCTGACCCTCAGGTAGTCTGCGCTCCGCCACGAAAGGCGCGGTCGATGGGGACGACCGTGGCCGGGATTTTCGATCCGTCGGCCTCAACGGTGGCATCGAACAGCCCGCGTTCCAGGAAATGCGGATCGCGAAACGCGTCCTCCAGCGAGGCAAGCGGTGTCGCGCAGCAATCCGCCCTGGCGAGCAGCGGCGTCCATTCCGCGACGGTCCGGCTGGCGAGGCGCTCGGCCAGCGCCCGGGCGCACCCCTCCGGGTCGGCCTTGTCATCCCTCAGGGCCGCGGGCAGTTCCACCGCCTCGCACAGCAGGTGCCAGAACTTGTCCTCCAGCGCGCCGACGGCGATCAGGTGGCCGTCGGCCGCGGGATACAGCCGGTAGCGGGGCGAGGCCCCGGTCAGGAGATCAGCGCCATTCGCCGGCGCGCGACCGAGCGCGGTGAGCTGGGCCTGCGCGAAAAGCGCGAAGGTGAACATCGCATCGCACATGGCAATATCGAGACGGCAGCCCTGCCCCGTCCGGTCCCGCTTGAGAAGCGCGAGCAGGATGTTGATAACCGCCGGAAAGCTGCCGCCGCCGATATCGGCAAGCTGTGCCGGCGGCAGGACGGGCTGTTCGGGCGTTCCGCAGGACAGCGCCAAAAGACCCGTCAACGCCATGTAGTTGACGTCGTGGCCGGCGTCCCTCGCGCGCGGTCCGGACTGCCCGAAGCCGGTGATCGAGCAATGGATCAGCCGCGGATTGCGTGCGCATAGCTCCTCCGCACCGAGACCGAGACGCTCCATCACTCCGGGGCGGAACTGTTCGACCACGATATCGGCCGTGTCGGTGAGTTCGAGGATCTTCTCCCGGGCCTCCGCCGACTTGAGGTCGAGTTCCAGACACTGCTTTCCGCGGTTGAGCATGGCGTAGAGCGTGCCGACGTTGCCCGACCTCGGCGGAAAGAACCGCATGTCCTCCCCGCCGGGGCGCTCGATCTTGATGACGGTGGCGCCAGCTTCCGCGAGCATCAGCGTGGCCAGGGGCCCCGGCAGCAACGTGCTGAAATCGATCACTGTGAGGCCCGAGAGCGGTTGATCGTTCATGGCCGAACCTCATTCAGTTGAGCGGCAGAAGCCCTTCGGTGATCAGATAGATGAAGGCGGACACGGTGACCGTAGAAGCGATGGTGCCGATCAGGATCGCGCTCGAAGCCCGCTGGACATAGACATTGTACTGCTGTGCGATGACGAAAACATTTGCCGCCGGCGGCAGGCACGCCATCAGCACCGCGGTTGCGACCCAGGCCGGATCGAATCCACCGACCCAGTTCAGCAGCAGCAAGACGATGATCGGGTGAATCACCAATTTGACCAGCAGCACGACCGGCAGCTCGAGCGGCGTGCGCCCAAGCGGTTGCAGCGCCACGGTGACGCCCATGGCGAACAGCGCACAGGGCGCGGCCGCATTGCTGAGGAACGTCAGCAGGGTGTCGATGGCCTGCGGCGGCTGGAATTCGACCGCCGCAGCCAGCACGCCGGCGATGGTCGCGAGAATGAAGGGATGGGTGAAGATCCGCCGCAGCACGGTCAGGGCGGTTGTGAGCGGCGGTTCGTTCTCCGTGCCTCCGATCGCCATCATCAGCGGTGCGAGCGTTAACAGAAGGATGTTGTCGAAACAAAAGACCAGAGCAGTCGGGACGGCGGCCGCCGGCCCGAGCACGGCAAGCGTCAGGCCCGGGCCCATGTAGCCGATATTGGAATAGGACCCGGCGAGCGCCTGGATCGTCGCTTCGGGAATATTGCCGCGCGAGGCAAACACCCCGACGCAAAAGGCCACCGCAAAGGCGCAATAGGTGGCAAAAGTCGTGGCCGCCACATAGCCGATGTTGGTGAGTTCCTCGATCGGCGTCTTGGCGAGCAGGCGGAAAAACAGCGCCGGAAGCGCGATATAAATGATGAAGAACTGCATCCAGGCCAGGCCTTCGGCCGGAATCTTCTTCAATTTGCCCGCGGCTATGCCCAGAAAGATCAGGCCGAAGAACGGCAGCGCCAGAGAAATTACGTTTTCCATCGGGGTCTCCAGCGGACCGGGCAGGCGTCGAAAGAGCGCCAATGTTGCCTTCGTCCCGGCGCTTGGTTAATCACCGCAGGCCTAACGGGTTCCCGAATGCGGGTCAACGGCGGCACACGGCCGCCAGGGATAAGAGGCTTTTTCGCGCAAGATGACGGCAACGCGGCAATCGGGAAACGCAAGCGACGGCGGCGGCGACGCCCGGCTGCCGTGGGTGTTGCGGCTGCGCCATGGCGCCGAATGGGCGGGCCTGTCGGCGGTGCTGGCGCTTTTCCGCCTGCTGCCGGTCACGACCGCGGCGAGGCTGATGGGCAAGGCCTGGCGGATGCTCGCCCCCTTCAACAAGCGCCATCGGCGCGCACTCGACAACCTCGAACGCGCCCTCCCCGACCTGTCGCCGGAGCAACGCGACGCCATCGCCCGCGCCATGTGGGACAACCTCGGGCAGATAGCGGCGGAAACCCTGCAGCTCGACCGGATCGTCGCCGACCCCGACCGCTTCGACTACGACGTCGAGGACGTCAAAAAGGCCGTTGGCGATGGCGGGGCGGTGATCGTTTCCATGCACTCCGGCAACTGGGAAGTCGCGTCGATGGGAGGCCTTGCCTGTGGATGGGAGCCCGTCGGGGTCTACAAGGCGCTCAAGAATCAACGAACCGAAACGATCCTGCGCGGCCTGCGCGCGCGGCTCTATCCGGGCGGACTGCTGCCCAAGGGGCATGACACCGCCCGGCGTCTTCTGACGATGGCGCGCAACGGCGGACGCATCGCGATGCTTGCCGACCTCCAGGACCGGCGCGGTGCGGTGATTCCCTTTTTCGGTCGCGACGCCTACGCCACGCTGTTTCCCGCCTCCATCGCCTGCGCCGCACAGGTCCCGCTGATCGCCTGCCGCGTCGTCCGTCTTCCCCACAGCCGGTTCCGCATCGAGGCTCGCGTGGTGGAGTTCGAACGCACGGGCGACCGCAGGAGCGACGCAGAGCGCGCGACCCGGGCCTATCACGACCTCTTCGAAGCCTGGATCCGCGAACATCCCCGGCAATGGATGTGGATCATGCGCAAGTGGCGATGAGCCCTCCGGGGCACCGCCCGCCCCGCATCCTTTGATCTATATGCACTGCAGCAATTTGCGGATAGTCTCGCCGGAACGAATATGGCCGGACGCTCCGGCCCCGGACCTGTTTCATCGGGAGGAACCCTTGAAGACACCGCGTGCGTTCTACCAACCGCTGGCGATCGGCGCCCCCGCTCCCTTGCGCGAACTGCCCGTGCAGCTGGAGCGCATGATCCATTTCGTGCCGCCCCATGTCGAAAAGATGCGCGCAAAGGTGCCGGATCTGATCTCGAAGGTGGATGTCGTCCTTGGCAATCTGGAGGATGCGATTCCGGCGGACCAGAAGACGGCGGCGCGCCAGGGCTTCATCCAGATGGCTCGTGAGAACGAGTTCGGCACCACGGGACTGTGGACGCGCATCAACTGCCTCAACAGCCCCTGGGTGCTCGACGACCTGATCGAGATCGTGACAGAGGTCGGCAACAAGCTCGACGTCGTCATGCTTCCCAAGGTCGAAGGCCCTTGGGACATTCACTACATCGACCAGTTGCTCGCCCAACTCGAAGCCCGCGCCGGCGTCACGCGCCCGATCATGGTCCATGCCATCCTGGAAACGGCCGAGGGCGTGAAGAACGTCGATGCGATCGCCACGGCCAGCCCGCGCATGCATGGCATGAGCCTCGGGCCGGCGGATCTCGCCGCCTCGCGTGCGATGAAGACCACGCGGGTCGGCGGCGGGCATCCCGACTATGCGGTCCTGTCGGACGTGGCCGGCGAGACCGCGCGCACCGCCTATCAGCAGGACCTGTGGCACTACACGGTGGCGAAGATGGTGGACGCCTGCATGTCGGCCGGCATCAAGGCGTTCTACGGGCCTTTCGGGGATTTTTCCGATGCCGCCGCCTGCGAGGCCCAGTTCCGCAATGCCTTCCTGATGGGCTGCGCCGGAGCCTGGTCGCTTCATCCGAGCCAGATCGACATCGCCAAGCGGGTCTTCAGCCCCGAGCCGAAGGAAGTCGCCTTCGCGCTGCGCATTCTGGAGGCAATGCCCGACGGCACCGGTGCGGTGATGATCGACGGCAAGATGCAGGACGACGCGACCTGGAAGCAGGCAAAGGTGATCGTCGATCTTGCACGCATCGTCGCCGCCAAGGATCCGGAGCTGGCGAAACTCTACGGTTTGTGAGCCGGGCCAGCCGGATGGATTGCCGTCATGCGGCCACCGGCCATCGTCGCGCCCGTGTCCCGTGCCGGCATGATGGCTTGTCATGCGCCGTTCAAAAGCGTATGCGCAGGGCCATGTGCAATTGAACGAAGATGAAGATGCGAACCGCGAAATTCATGATCGGTCAGGTCGTGCGTCATCGGGTGTACCCCTTCCGCGGGATCATCTTCGACGTCGACCCGACCTTTTCCAACACCGAGGACTGGTGGGAGGCGATCCCCGACGACGTGCGCCCGGCGCGCGACCAGCCCTTCTACCATCTGCTCGCGGAAAACGCGGAGACCGAATACGTCGCCTATGTGTCGGAGCAGAACCTCGTTCCCGACGAGACCGGCGAGCCGGTCCGTCACCCACAGGTGGACGAGATCTTCGAACAGCAGGATGACGGCTCCTATCTGCCGCGCGACGTGGACCTCCACTGACGCGCGACCGGCCGGGTGCTCCCTTGGTCCGCTGGCACCAACCGCCACAAATGAAAAAGGCCGCCGGACACATTTCCCGGCGGCCTTTCTTTTAGCTCGAAACGGCTGCGATCAGTTCGCGCCGGTCGCTTCGTTCTGCTTGTCGATCAGCTTCTGGCGGGCTTCTTCGGCGCGCTTCTGCAGCTCCGACTGAAGCTGCTGCTGCTTCTGCTGAAGCGCTGCCGCGTCGATCGGATCACCGTCATAGACCTTGGTGAAGCCGGTCAGGGTCATCTGGAACGGGACCTGCTTGGCCTGCTGGTTGAGCGTCGTGAGGATCAGGTTCCCGCCAGCCTTCATCGAATTGACGAAGGCGTCGTCGATCACCAGCTCAGAGTAGCAGGCGTTCGGGAAGCAGATGCTGTATTTCGCTTCACTCTGCTTGCCACCGTCGACCTGCACCCGCAGACCCGGCTGGATCAGCATTCCCGGGGGCACGGCGACGAGCAGCGTCTTGCGCGCCTCGCCTGCAATCTCGCGCACGGCGACGGATGCAAGGAACTGGCCGGTATCGGTCCGCAGTTCCTGCGTGACGATGCAGATTTCCTTGTTGGACTGCGGATCGGTGTTGCACAGCTTGACCCAGGGCGTGTCCGCCGAAGGTTCCACGGTCTGCGCGGCTGCGCCTGTCGCTGCACCGACCGCCATGGCGGCGGCAAGCGACATGCCCATCAAATGGTTCTTGAAACTCTCAGCCATACAATGCGTCCCTAAGTCCCTGGTGTCGTTGCAGCGTGCACAGCGGCCGTCCGCCGCATGCGCGCACCGAAAATCCTGTCGTGCCAAAAGGCCACAACCGTGTGCGCAAGGAATGCGGCAAGACGTTGGCCCGATCGGTTACGCGCGCATCTTTACAGGCATGCGCGACAAATATCCAGAAAGAGACGCGGCCAAACCGACGCATTTGCCGGGAAAGGCAGTCCTTTCTTTCCGCAGGCCGGCGCGGAGGGCGCGGCTGCCCTCGTCCCCTGACCCGATCGCCGACCCGTTTTTTTGACGTCTTGTTAACCATACCAAAGTGATTGCACGGTAGAAATGGACGCATGAAGGCAAGGTCTCGAAACATGTCACTGATTCTCCGTGCCGGGCGCTGCGTTCCGCTGGCCGCCTGGCTCTGCGCGACGCTGCTAGCCGGGAGCGTTGCCGCACAAGACGACACGCCCGCTCCCGTTCACGGCATTGCCATGCACGGCGAACCGGCGCTCCCGGCTGATTTCGAGAATCTGCCCTATGCCGATCCGCAGGCGCTCAAGGGTGGCGAGATCACCTACGGCGTCCAGGGGACCTTCGACAGTCTCAACCAGTTCATCGTCCAGGGCGGCACCACGTCGGCGCGGGGCCTGCGCGACGCGCGCTTCGGCGCGCTGGTGTTCGAAAGCCTGCTCGAGCGCAACATGGACGAGCCTTTCTCGCTCTACGGACTGCTGGCGGAATCGGTGCGCATGCCCGAAGAGCGCGACTGGATCGAGTTCACCCTCAATCCGCAGGCCCGCTTTTCCGATGGCGAACCGGTCACGGTCGAGGACGTGATCTTTTCCTTCGAGATCCTGCGCGACAAGGGACGCCCGCATTTCCGCTCGCGCTACGCGCGCATCACGGCGATGGAAAAGACCGGCGAGCGCTCCGTGCGCTTCGTCTTCGCCGATGGCGACGACCGCGAACTGCCGTTGCTTCTGGGCCTGTCGCCGATCTTCGCCCGCCACACCATCGATCCGGACACCTTCGACAAGAGCACCCTCACCCCGCCGGTCGGTTCCGGTCCCTATCTGGTGGAAGAGGTCGATCCCGGCAGCCGCATCGTCTACCGGCGCAATCCCGACTACTGGGCGAAGGATCTGCCGATCCGCAAGGGTCTCTACAATTTCGACAAGGTCGGCATCGAGTACTTTCGCGACGAAAACACCCTGCAGGAAGCCTTCAAGAAGGGGCTGGTTTCAATCCTGCCCGTCGCCGATCCCGCGCGCTGGGTGACCGGCATGGACTTTCCCGCTGTCGAGGCCGGAGAGGTGGTCAAGGAAAGCTTCGAACTCGGAACGCCGGCGGGCATGTACGGTTTCGTCTTCAACACGCGCCGACCGGTGTTCGCCGATGTGCGCGTGCGCCGGGCGCTCGCCATGCTGTTCGATTTCGAATGGGTGAACCGCACGCTCTACTACGACCTCTACACCCGCACCGGCGGCTATTTCGACAATTCGAGCCTCTCCTCGCTCGGACGCCCGGCGAATGCGCTGGAACGCGACCTGCTGGCGCCCTGGATCGAGGATCTGCCGTCCGATGTCGTGGACGGTACCTGGCGTCCGACACAGGCAGATGGATCGGGACGCGACCGCAAGGTTTTGCGCGCCGCCGTTTCCGCACTCAAACAGGCCGGCTATTCCATCGACGGCCGCACCATGACCGCGGCCGACGGCACGCCGCTCGCCTTCGAGATCCTGGTCGCCAGCAAGGACCAGGAACGCCTGGCGCTGGCCTATCAGCGGGCGCTGAAGGTCATCGGCGTCGAGGCGGCGATCCGCAGCGTCGACGGCGCGCAATATCAGCGTCGCCGGCAGACCTTCGACTTCGACATGGTTCTGAACATCTGGCCGGTGTCATTGTCACCGGGCAACGAGCAGCGCTACCGTTGGGGCAGCGCGGCGGCGGATCAGGACGGCTCCTTCAACTATGCGGGCGTGCGCGATCCGGCAGCCGATGCGATGATCGACGCGATGCTCGCCGCCCGCGACAGCGAAACCTTCACCGCCGCGGTGCGGGCCTTCGACCGGGTGCTCATTTCCGGCGCCTATGTGGTGCCTCTGTTTCACCGCCCGGACGACTGGGTGGCACGCTGGACAACGATCACGCGACCCGACACCCATCCAGTGTTCGGACCGCGTTTTGAAGCATGGTGGGCCGCCGCTGGCGGCGAACAGGCTGTGGACGACGCACAATGATTCTCACACCGCAGAAAACCATCGAGACCCATCAGCAAAGCGGCATCTGGGGCCGGGTGACCCTCGATGCGCTGTTTCGCAAGACCGCAACCGCGCATCCCGACCGTCTCGCGCTCTGCGATCCTCAGGACCGTGCGGATGCCATGCAGGGCACGCCCCGCCGTCTGACCTATGCGCAGGCGGATGAGGAAATCTCCAGGCTCGCCGCCTTCTTTTCCGCCGTCGGCCTCTCGCCCGACAATGTTGTCGGCCTGCAAAGCCCCAACACGGTGGAGGCGGTCATCGCCTTTCTGGCTGCCCTGCGCGCCGGGCTGGTCGTCGCCCCGCTGCCGCTGCACTGGCGCCAGAAGAACGTTCTGGCGGCGCTTTCGCGCGCCGGCGCCAAGGCGCTGGTTGCGGGCGAGGGATTCGGCGGTCGCAACATCGGGCACGAGGCCCGCGACACGGCTGCGGAAATGTTCTCGCTGCGCTTCGTCTTCGGCCTCGGCACCGAGGTGGCCGACGGGCTGATCGAATTGTCGGAAGTCCTCAAGGAGGTGTCGGACGACATGCCTCCGCCCCCCGGGCGAAAGGACGCCAATGCCGCGGATCATGTAGCGACGCTGACCTGGACCCACAGCACCAGCGGCGAGCCGCTGCCGATCGCGCGCAGCCACAACCAGTGGATCGCCGCCGGGCTGATGCCTTATCTGGAACTCTCGCTGCCCCAGGCGCCGGTCACCGTGGTGCCCTATGCGCTCNCCGGAATGGCGGGCATCGGTNCCGGCCTGATGCCCTGGCTGTTGAGCGGCGGCACGCTGCATCTCCACCATCCGCGCTCGCTGCGCAAGCTCGCCGCCCATGCCGACGCGGTCGACGCCGACATGGTGCTGTGCCCCGGGTCGCTGATGCCGCAGCTGGAACGGCGCATGACCAACGGCGACTGCCGCATCGTGCCAGTGTGGAACGCGCATTCGCCGGCTGCCACGCATCACCAGACCAACCGCGACGTGACCGACATTCACATCGCCGACGAGTTCGCCATGATCGCGCGCAAGCGCGACGGCAGCGCCCTGCCCCGCCCGTTTGCCTCCGGGCGCGTGACGTCGCCATCCACGGCGGCGAACGGGCCGGCCCTGCTGGAAATCGCAATCGACACGGAAAGCCAGCCCAATACGCTCAAGGTGCGCGGCGCAATGGTGGCCGACAGCGCCTGGCCGGCCTGCAAGGTGCGTATCCCGACCGACAAGGCCGGCTACGTCGACACGCTCCTTCCGCTGCGCCAGGGCGACAACGGCATCACCGCCTTCGGCATGCCCGGCNCGTCGCTTTCCGGCGTCGCCTCCCTGCCCGCGCTCGATGCGCTTTTCGGCGCTTTTCCGGGGCTGAAGGAGGCCGCGGCCTTCCTGGTCGATGACGGCATTCTCGGCGCGAGGCTTTACGCAGCTCTCGTGCCGCAACGCGGTCTGATGCTCGATGTCGAGGGTTTCTTCGCCTATCTGGAAGCCGAATGCGCCGGCCTTGGCGAAATTCCGCATCGGGTGCTGTCGATGCAGGTGCTGCCGCGCCGGGAAAACGGAACGGTGGACCGCGCGGCCCTTGCCTTGCGCGTCGACCAGGGCCGTGCCGCGGCGGTCGCCTGAGCGCCATGCCGCAGAGCGAAACGCCTCCGGCGCCGATTATCGCGCTTGCCTGCGCCGAACCGAGCATGACGCCGCGTGCCGAAGCCTTCCGCGCCGCCTGGTCGGACGGTCCGGCCCCGGACCTGACCGAAACCGGCCGGATCTGGTCGAAGACGCGGGTCGCGCCCGACGCCCTGCTGCTATTCGCCGGCGCAACGCCCGGGACCCAGGCCATCGCCCGCATGGAACGCCTGCGCGACACCTTCCGCGCGGCCGGCGTCGATGTGCCCCTGATCGTGGAAACCCGGAAGAGCGCGGACCTTGCGCTCAGCCGCCCCGCCAGCGCCTTCGTTTCCCCGGCACTCACCGAAGAAACCCTGGTCGCCCGCATACGCGAGACCATTCGCCAGTCCGTGCGCATGGAAGAGGCCAGACTGCGGCGCGCGGTCCTTGGCCCGCTGCCGGTCGACCGGGAAGCGCTCCGCCATCCGTCGGGCAGCCTGATGGTGGCAGGCGCCGGACAGGCCGCCGCAACCGCCCTGACGCAGGCGGGCCTCTCGCTCCCGATCGAGGGGGCGCTCACGGCGGATGCGGTCTGCCGCAGACTTACCCAGACGCCGCATCGCGCACTCTTCGTCGACATGCCGCTCGACCGCACCTGCGATATCCTGCAAAAGGTGAACGCCGACCCGCGCCTCGCCAGCCTGCCGGTGCTGGCAATGGCGACGGCCGACGATGAGGTCGACACCCTCGCGGCCGCCGGCTGCGGCGACGTTGTCCTGCGCGATGCAGATCCCGCCGACCTCGGTATCCGCCTGCGCACGCTGCTTCTTGCCGGCGCCCGGCGCCACCTGGCGGACGCGCTGCTGCGGCGGTTCCGCGCGCTGTATCTTGAGAACGGAGCGGAACTGCCGGCGGAGGCCTTCGACGCCTATTTCGCCCGGCTGACGGCAATTGTGAAAGCACGGGGGCGCGCGCCGCTGGTGAGGACGCTTGGGGATCTCCACCCCGCGCCCCTGCCCCCGCGTGCCGCCAACGACGATCCGCTCGCCCCTGTTGTTGGAGATCCGATCCGCTCCACGATCCTTGCCGCATCGCGCGAGGAGGATTTTGTTGCTAGGGTGTCCGGGCGGGGCGATATGATCGTGTTGCGCGATGCACAGGCGCTTGCCGGTCTGTCGCGCCGCGTGGGGGCGATCATCGCCACGACCAGTTTCGTATGAGCGCGCCGGCCAGCCGCCGCGCATGCACAGGTCCGCGTCGCGCGACCGGACCACAGAAGCCTCGCGCAAGCGGACAAGAGACAAGACGCGCCGAACCGCCGGAAAGGACGTAACGGATGGATCAAGCAGACCCGATGCACATCGACATCGTCTCGGACGTGATGTGCCCGTGGTGCTATATCGGCAAGCGCCGGCTGGAAAAGGCGCTCGCCTCCGTGCCGGACATTCCGGTCAAGCTGCGCTGGCTGCCGTTCCAGCTGGACGAGACGCTTCCCCCCGAGGGCAAGGACCGCCAGACCTATCTGAACGAGAAATTCGGCGGTCCGGCGCGTGCGGAGGAAATCTATGCCCCGATCCGCGACGCCGGCGCGGCGGAAGGGATTCCCTTCGCCTTCGACCGGATCAGGAAATCCCCCAACACGCTCGACTGCCACCGGTTGATCCTGTGGGCGCGCGCCGACAATGCCCAGAGCGAGATGGCCGAGCGGCTGTTCCAGCTCTATTTCGTGGAAGGTGCGGATCTCACCGACCGCGCGACCCTGATCCAGGCCTCCGCCGATGTCGGCATGATGTCTGACCTTGTGGCGGAACTGCTGCCGACGGATTCCGACATAGACAAGATCCGCAAGGACCTNGACAAGGCCCGCGAGATCGGCGTGACCGGGGTGCCGGCCTTCATCATCGACGAGCGCTTTCTCGTCATGGGCGCGGAAAAACCGGAAACCCTCGCCGCCGCGATCAAACACGCCCACGAGACGAAGCCCGGCGCATAACGCCGGGCCATCGGCCGCCCCCGCTCCCAGCGCGCTTCGACGGCAGACCCGGATCGTTTCTCCGCGTGTGAAAACTGTGTCACACTCGCGTTTCGGGTGCTGACAAGAACGTCAAAAAGACACTTGGCGCCCAGACACTGGCCAGATCCTGGGAGGAGCCGGTAATGACGTTGAGACCCGACCCCACATTTCATGCCACTCCGAAACTCGCCATGCAGGCGCCGGCGGAAACGCTCGCCTTCACGCTGATGCTCAGTCCCGACGCCTCTAAGCCGGACGGGCTGGCAATTGTCGACGTCGATCCGAAATCGCCGAGCTACGGCGAGATCGTCCACAAGCTTTTCATGCCCAACACGGGCGACGAGTTTCACCACTTCGGCTGGAATGCCTGTTCCTCGGCGCTGTCGCCGCTGACCGGACATGCCTTTCTGGAGCGGCGCTACCTGATCATTCCGGGCATTCGCTCGTCGCGCATCTATGTGATCGACGTGAAGGAGCCTCTCAAGGCCAAGATCCACAAGATCATCGAGCCGGAGGAGGTTTTCGCCAAGACCGGCTATTCGCGCCCGCACACCATCCATTGCGGCCCGGAAGGGATCTATGTCTCGACCCTTGGCGGCGGCGGCAAGGACGGAACCGACGGGCCTCCGGGCATTTTCATCATGGACTGCGAGACCTTCGACATTCTCGGCCGCTACGAGATGGACCGGGGCGAGCAGGACAAGCACTATGATTTCTGGTGGAACCTGCCGCGCGACTACATGGTCAGCTCCGAATGGGGTCTGCCGCCGCAATTCGAAAACGGCATCGTCGCCGAGGATCTGCTGTCGAACAAATACGGCCACAAGATCCACTTCTGGAACCTGCGCGAGCGGCGCAACGTCCAGACCATAGATCTCGGCGCAAACCACCAGATGGCGCTGGAAATCCGCCCGGCGCACGATCCGGCCAAGGACTACGGCTTTTGCGGCGTGGTGGTCGACACCACCAACCTGCAGGGCGCGATCTTCACCTGGTGGCGCAAGGCGGACGGAACCTTCGAGGCGAAGAAGACCATCACCANCGATCCGCGCCCCGAGGCGGCTGAAAACCTGCCCCCGCTGCTGCAGGGCTTTGCAGCCGTCCCGCCGCTCGTCACCGATATCGATCTCAGCCTCGACGACAAATATCTCTATGTCGCCTGCTGGGGCATGGGCGAGATGCATCAATACGATGTCTCCGACCCGATGAACCCGAAACTCGCCGGCAAGGTGGAGATCGGCGGCATCGCGCGCGGCACGGCCCATCCGAACGGCAAGCCCTTTGCCTACGGCCCGCAGATGGTGGAGGTCAGCCGCGACGGAAAGCGCGTCTACTGGACCAACTCGCTCTATTCGACCTGGGACGACCAGTTCTATCCCGACGACGAGGGCGGGCAGATGGTCATGGCCCATGTCGGCGAAGGTGGCGGCCTGACGCTCGCCGAGGATTTCTACGTCGACTTCCCGAAAGGCTATCGCAGCCACCAGATCCGGCTTGAGGGCGGCGACTGTTCGACCGACAGTTTCTGCTACCCCTCCGTCTGACGCATGGCGGAAATGGACACGGCGGCGGCGCTCTGGGCCGCCGTCGTCGCTTCCGGCATCTATCACGGGGTCAATCCGGGCATGGGATGGCCGCTGGCGGTTTCCGCGGCGCTGATGGACCGCTCGCGCGCGAGCCTCTACAAGGCGCTCGCGGCCTTGGCCTGCGGGCATCTTCTCGCCATGACGGCGATCCTGCTCCCCTTCTCCGCGCTTCTGGTGCTGGTCGAATGGCAGCGCGAAATCCAGATCGCCGCCGCCTGCCTCGTCATCGCGCTCGGGGTCTATCTGCTGATCAACCGGCGGCACCCACGCTTCCTCGCCCGCGTCCCGCCGACGCGGCTTGCGCTCTGGTCCTTCCTCGTCGCCATGGCCCATGGCGCGGGGCTGATGCTGGTGCCGATCTATCTCGGCATCTGCCGAACGGTCGAAACCGACGCCGGCCACGCCGCCGCCTCAAGCCTGATGGCCGGCAACACCGCCATCGCCCTCACCGTCGCCACCGCCCACACCCTCGCCATGGCCCTCTCCGGCGGCCTCCTCGCCGCCGGCGTCTACCACTGGTTCGGCCTGCGGTTCCTGTCGAAGAGTTGGTTCAATCTGGATATGGTCTGGGCGGTGAGTTTGATATTGGTTGGGGGAATTTCATTGGGGTTTGTGTGGTGAGGGGTTGAAATCAGAAATAGCAGCTGCGAACCTAACCTCGACATTTGATCTAAAATTTCAATCCAATGTCACCCCAAATTGCAAAGTCTTTTAGTTTAATATTTCAATTGATAAGAGGAAAATCATGCCCAAGCGTATAGCTTTGTTCAATCACAAAGGTGGCACCGGGAAAACAATCTCAGCCTACCACATAGGCTGGAAGCTAACGCAGCATGGGAAAAACGTACTTCTTGTTGATGGCGATTCTCAGGTCAATTTAACGGCACTATCATTGGGTTTTGATGTATTTGATTCATATTATGACAACGAAGAAACTAAAACAAAAAATTTGAAAGACGCTGTAGCTCCGATATTCGAAGGCAAGCCGGCAGCACTAGAGGCCTTCGACTGTCCAACCGCTCTGAATAATGACAAACTTTTTGTATTGCCTGGGCACGCAGACTTAGCCAGCTATGAAGGTCAGATAAGTTTAGCGCAAGAAACTGCCGGCTCATTATCAGTAATGAAAAATCTGCCCGGGGCACTCCACGCTTTTATTGAACTCGTTGAGGAAAGGCACAATATTGATTATACTTTAATTGATTTGAACCCAGGTCTCGGTGCTATTAACCAAAATTTCTTTATGGCATCAGACGCTTTTATTGTTCCAACGAATCCAGACCCATTCTCTCTAATGGCTATTGGAACGCTAGGAAGCCATCTGGTCCGTTGGAATGAGTGGAAGCAATCAAACTTCGGAAAATTCGCGGATGCAGACTACCCGCTCCATCAGTCAACTCCCGTTTTTCTAGGTACATTAAATTCTAGATTCAATAAGCATGCAAGTAAAGCAGCAAGAAAATTCGATATACGCATAAAGAAAATAGATGAAAGAGTGGAGGAATCGTTCGTTCCAAGAATAAGAAATGCAGGAATGACTGTAAAAGAAGAGTGTTACGCAAAAGCTTTTTTAGACTGGAAAGATGTATTGACAAAAGATAATACAGGTAAGTATGCACTAGCTAGAATTCCAGATTTTCAAGGTTTAATTCACACTTCTAATTTGTCGGGTGTTCCAATCTACTTGTTGGATGAAGATTCTTTAAAATCCGATGAGATCGTCGGTGTGGTAAAAGAAAATGCGATGAAAAACATTGCATCATTTGATAATATATATGAAGCAATCACATCTAAAATAGAAATGTTATTGAGTGATGACTGCTGCTAGAGATAGATTTCATGAGCATATATCCCAATGCTCTGAAGCAATAACGATCTACGAATTTCTTGAGGGCCACGGTTATACCGCTGACTTTGGATTGAGATTTGTATGGGTTGCTTCTGTTTCGGCGCTGGATCATTACATTTCCGAATTAATAGTTGAAAAGGCTACCGAACATTTTTCAAATGGTGTCGCATTAACCCCAAAGCTCTCCGGTGAAGGCGTCCCTCTAGCGTCGCTCCAGACGATGCGAAGTGCATCGGCGGCTGAGTCAGTTCTGAAGTTCAGATCGATCATGATTAATACAGTTCGCTTCAAAACATTTCAAAATGCAGAAAGCGTATCGGATGGCTTAGCATATATTTGGAGTGAGAAAAAAAATGGGATAAAATTTCCCACATTCTAGGATTATCGGCAAAGAACGCGAAACGCATACTTAATGGAATTTGTATGAGACGTAACTTGATTGCACATAACGCCGATTATAATGAGGGAACTGGAGATTTAACACCTTGCAGTTGCTCTGATGCAAAAGATGTCGTCGACTACGTATCTAAAGTGGTTAATGCTATTGACAGTCTTATACCTTAGAAGATTTTTACAATAAATGATCGCATTTCCCGGATCGCCCAAGTGGTACGACCTCACCTCCGTTTAGCCGGCCTCGTGCGCCGGGAAGCGTCTGGACACACCGCGTCCGGCTCCCCCACCGGCGTCACGCCGGACGCAGGCGCAACCGGAAATCCGGTGTCCAATCGTTTCCAGAGCGTCGGTTGTGGGCGCCGGGCGTGCGGCAATCGTCGCGCCTTTTCCCGACCGACACGGGTGCCAATGGATCCCCGATCAGGTCGGGGATGACGTCCGTGGGGATGGCGTTGGCGGGGCATCACGGTCGGCTCGGGGGCCTCCGATCCCGGCTCTCATTGCATTCGGCCGGGATGACGAATCCGGCGTAAAATACTGATCCTTAGAGATAAAACAGCCCCGGCGTCATCCCGGGCAAGGTGCAGCCGCGACCCGGTATCGGGGAGCCCGGAGTGTCCGTGGCTTGCGCCGCAGGGGCGGCCACATCGAGCGGTCAAAGGCGATCGCCGGTCCCCTGCCCGTTGGGACCGGCCGTGCACACACGAAAAAACCGCCGGATTGCTCCGGCGGCTTTCGCGTTACTCACTCTGCAAATCCGGGCGGTCGTGACCGCCCTTCTCCGCGTTAGCCCCGAAGGATCGAGCGGCCGGCGTAGCGGGCCTGGGCGCCAAGCTCTTCCTCGATGCGGATGAGCTGGTTGTATTTCGCGAGCCGGTCGGAGCGCGCCAGCGAGCCGGTCTTGATCTGGCCGCAGTTGGTGGCGACCGCCAGGTCGGCGATGGTCGCATCCTCGGTCTCGCCCGAGCGGTGCGACATCACCGCCGTGTAGCCGGCCTTGTGCGCCGTCTCGACCGCGTCGAGGGTCTCCGTCAGCGAACCGATCTGGTTGACCTTGACGAGGATGGAGTTGGCGACGCCCTTCTCGATGCCCTCGCGCAGGCGCGTGGAGTTGGTGACGAAGAGATCGTCGCCGACGAGCTGGCACTTGTCGCCCACCATGTCGGTCAGAGCCTTCCAGCCGGCCCAGTCGTCCTCGGCCATGCCGTCTTCAATCGAAATGATCGGGTAGCGGTTGACGAAATCGGCCAGATAGGCGGCCATCTCGTCCGGGCCGAGCTTCTTGCCCTCGCCGTCGAGGTGGTACTTGCCGTCCTTGAAGAACTCGGTGGAGGCCGCGTCGAGCGCCAGGAACATGTCCTCGCCCGGACGGTAGCCGGCCTTCTCGATCGCCTTCATCACGAAGCCGATGGCTTCATCCGTGGAGCCGATGTTCGGCGCAAAGCCGCCCTCGTCGCCGACGTTGGTGTTGTGGCCGGCATCCTTCAGCGCCTTCTTCAGCGTGTGGAACACCTCCGCGCCCATGCGCACCGCATCGCGCAAGGTCGGCGCGCCGACGGGCATGATCATGAATTCCTG
>PARB01000033.1 GCA_002709505.1 Paracoccaceae bacterium
TCGTGGAAAAGCACATCAAGGAGCGGCAGACGGACCTTGGCGCGCTTCGGGTCGTGTTCTTCGCCGGCGAGCCCTATCCGCCGCAGGCCCTGCGCGGCCTGATGAAGAAACTGCCCGGTGCCCGCTACTTCAACATCTACGGCGCCACCGAGATCAACGATGTGACCTGCCATGCGATCGAGCATCTTCCCGACGACGCGCCATTGCCGATCGGAAAACCCTGCGGGCACATGGAGGTTGTCGTTCTGGACGACAACGACCGGCCCCTGACGGAAACCGGCAGCATCGGCGAATTGTGCGCGCGCGGCCCCACCGTCGCCAAGGGCTACTGGGGCGATCCGAAAATGACCGCGGAAAAATTCGTCCAGAACCCGGTGCACGACGATTTTGAAGACCGTCTTTACCGCAGCGGCGATCTGGTCGAGATCCGCCGGGGCGGGGTTCTTGCCTATGTCGGACGCCGGGACGCGCAGGTGAAGATCCGTGGCTATCGCGTCAATCTGCGCGAGGTCGAGGAGGCGGTGCTGAAACACCCGGAGGTCGCGGCCGTCGCGGTGGTCGACAGGATCGCTGACGACGCAACGCGCTATCTTGCCGCCGTCGTCGAGACGACGGAGGGCGCGGAGCTGAGCCTGCGCGTGCTCAAGCGCCACCTTTCGGAGAGCCTACCCGCCTATATGGCACCGGAGACCCTCGAGATTGTCACAGAACTGCCGAAGACCTCGACCGGCAAGGTTGACCGTCAGGCGCTGAAAGCCGCAACGGACCTTGAGCCCGCCCATCCGTGACCGGCAAAGCGAGGGCTGCGTCCGGCCCGATCGCCCTGATGGCAGCCGGTGAGGACGCCGGAGGGAATGGAGGCCTCGCCTGGAGTCGAACCAGGATAAAGGGAGTTGCAATCCCTTGCGTAGCCATTCCGCCACGAGGCCTTAAAGTTCTGAAAAAGACGCAATCGAAATCATGTTCCTTTGCAGTCTTGTGATCCGAAGGCTATCGGAACGCTGGATATTCTCAATGTCTATATTCAGATTTGTCGATACCGGGCACGTCATTCAATCTCTGCGCCGGTCTTTGTGAAGCGTAATGATTCTATAAGTCAGATTGGAAGATGTGCAGTATACTTCATTTCTTCGAGGATCACCGTGCTCTGGATTTCGTGAAGGCCCGGAAGCATCACCAGCTTGTCGCGTAGCAGCGTCTGGAAATGATCCATGTCGCGGACGACCACGCGCAGGTTGAAGTCGAATTCCCCGAGCATCAGCTGGACGACCTGAACCTCCGGGATCCGCATCGCCGCTTCCTGGAAGACGGAAATCGACTGGCGCCCGTGGCCGGAGAGTTTGATCCGCACGAGGATGGTTGCGTCGAAACCGAGCTTGCGGCGGTCGAGCAGCACCGAACGGCCCGTGATGACGCCGTCCTCCTGCATTCGGTTGATGCGGCGCGAGCAGGGGGACTGGGACAGGCCGACGCGGTCGGCGACCTCCGAGACGGAGAGTGAGCCGTCCAGCTGCAGCACGCGGAGAATCTTCAGGTCGGTCTCATCAAGCGGTTGCATGTAAAAACTCCATATCCATACCAATGCGCGAGAAATATGCGCGTAAGCGTATACATGCGGCTCAAAAAGGCAAGAACAGCTAATTGGCTGCCGATATATTTCGATCAACGAGCGAGTGACTTGTGTCCTTGGGAGGGGATCGGATGGGTTCGTGTATCACCGGCTGGGCGCATACAGTGTTCGGCAAGTCGGATGCTGATTCAGCAGAGGCTTTGATTGCGGAAGTCGTCAAGGATTGTTTGGTGCATGCCCAGACGGACGCTTCCGAGATCGACGCGATATTCGTCGGGGCATTCAACAACGGCTTCTCGAAACAGGACTTTCAGGCCTCTCTCGTGGCGCTCGCAGAGCCGGCATTGCGGTTCACGCCAGCGACGCGGGTGGAAAACGCCTGCGCGACAGGGTCGGCTGCCCTTCACGCCGGGCTGCGACAGATCGAGAGCGGCCGCGCACGTCGGGTGCTTGTCGTCGGCGTTGAAAAGATGACCGCGACGCCGACCCCTGAGGTTGGCGACATTCTTCTGGGAGCGTCCTATCGCCGGGAAGAAGCCGGCATCGACGGCGGATTCGCGGGCGTGTTCGGAAACATCGCACAGGCCTATTTCCAGGAATACGGCGACTGCCGCGAAAGTCTCGCCCGCATCTCCGCGAAGAACCACGAGAACGGCGTCCGCAATCCTTATGCGCATATGCGCAAGGATTTCGGCTTCGAGTTTTGCAACACGGTTTCGGAGAAGAACCCGGTCGTTGCCGGACCGCTGCGGCGGACCGATTGCTCGCTGATATCCGATGGCGCTGCGGCCGTGGTGCTGTGTGACCTGGATGTGGCTCTCGCCTCCGCGCCGCGCGCGATCTATTTCCGCGCGGCCGAGCACGTCAATGATTTCCTGCCGCTCAGCCGGCGCTCGCGCACCTCCTTTCAAGGGGCGGCGCAGGCCTGGACGAAGGCCTATGAAACGGCCGGCATCTCCATCGACGATCTGTCCTTCGTGGAAACGCATGACTGTTTCACCATCGCCGAGCTGATGGAATACGAGGCGATGGGGCTGGCGGCGGCCGGGCAGGGGCATCGCGTGATCGACGAGGGCGTTTCGACACGCACAGGACGGTTGCCGGTCAATCCCTCGGGCGGATTGAAATCCAAGGGCCACCCGATCGGCGCGACCGGCGTGTCCCAGCATGTGATGGCGGCAATGCAGCTGGCCGGGGTCGCCGGCGACATGCAGCTGGACGACGCCCGCCTTGCCGGGGTGTTCAACATGGGAGGTGCGGCCGTCGCCAACTATGTGTCCGTGCTGGAGCGGCTGAAATGAGCGGATCGGGTCGGGAGCGCATCTCCAATCGTGTGATGAACCTTGGCGACTTGCTGAGCGAGGCGGCCCGCCGCTTCCCGGACCGGCCGGCGGTGATCCAGGGGGAGCGGAGCTGGAGCTGGGCAGAGATGATCGCCCGTGTCGACGGCTTTGCATCCTCGCTGGCAGCGCTTGGCATCGGTCCGGGCGACAAGGTGATCATCCACGCGCGCAATTCGCTCGAGATGTTCGAAACGATGTTTGCGGTGTTCAAGCTCGGCGCCGTCTGGGTGCCGACGAATTTCCGCATCCTGCCGGCGGATGTGGCGCATATCGCCGAAGCCTCGGGCGCACGGGCGATCATCTATGACGCGGAGTTCGCCGCACAGGCGGATGCTGCCAGATCCGCGGGCGCGCAGATCCTTGTCTGTTTCGACAGGCCACGCGACGGCGAGCACCGCTATGCCGACCTCGTCACGGCCGGTCTCGGCACGGAGTTCAGGGCCGCACCGGTTGAAAGGGACGACCCCTGCTGGTTCTTCTTCACCTCGGGCAGCACGGGCAAGCCCAAGGCCGCCGTGCTCAGCCACGGGCAGATGGCCTTCGTCATCAACAACCACCTTGCCGACCTCATGCCCGGCATGACGGAAAACGACGTCTCACTCGTCGTCGCGCCCCTGTCCCACGGTGCGGGGATCCACCAGCTGATCCAGGTGGCGCGCGCGGTGCCGAGCGTTCTGACCGAGGCGCGCAGCCTCGATGCGGGGGAAGTGTTTCGCCTGATCGAGACGCATCGCGTGACCAACATCTTCACCGTTCCGAGCATCCTGAGCGCTCTGGTGTCGGATCCCGCCGTCGACGCCCACGATCACACGTCGCTGCGCTATGTGATCTATGCCGGCGCGCCCATGTTGCGCGAGCATCAAAAAGCCGCGCTCGAAAAGCTCGGTCCCTGTCTGGTGCAGTATTTCGGCCTTGGAGAGGTGACGGGCAACATCACCGCCCTGCCGCCGCATCTGCACGAAATCGCAGACGGCCCGGGCGTGCGCATCGGCACCTGCGGGGTGGCCCGCACGGGGATCCAGATCGAAATCCAGGACGACAGCGGGCGCGCGCTGCCCGCCTATGAAAACGGCGAGATCTGCGTGATCGGGCCGGCCGTGTTCAACGGCTACTACCGCAATGACGCGGCGAATGAGGCGGCCTTTCGCAACGGATGGTTCCGCACCGGCGACATCGGGCATTTCGACGATGCCGGCTTTCTCTACATCACCGGCCGCGCCTCGGACATGTTCATCTCCGGCGGGTCGAACATCTATCCGCTCGAGATCGAGGAAAAGCTGGTCGCCTGCCCGTCGGTGGTCGAGGCCTGTGTCGTCGGGATGGACGACGAGAAATGGGGCGAGATCGGCGTCGCCGCGCTGGTCCTGGAACCAGGGGCCGTGCTGGACGTCCCGGCCCTGAAGGCGACGCTGGCCGAGCGGCTTGCCGGCTACAAGATCCCGAAACGGTTCGAGGTCTTCGATGCGCTGCCGAAGTCGGGATACGGTAAGGTCACCAAGGCGCTCGTGCGCGACGCGCTGCAAAGGCGGATGGCGGACGGCGGATCGTCGCTGGAGGCCGCGCAATGAGCCGGGGGCAGACGGCAAGGCTGTCGTCCCGCCTGTTGCGCCATCCAGGACCTGTGGCGCACGAGCGGTTTTCCATTCTGTCCGATGGCGCGTCCCGGACGGCCCGCGTGCGCCTTGAGGCCGGGCAAAGCCTGGTCGACGCCCTGGACGCGGCGGTTCGCCGGATGTGCAAGGGGGAGGCCCGCGCGGCTGCCGTCACGCTGATCGGCGGGGCCTTCGGCCCTTGCGTCTATTGCCTTGCCGCACGGGATGCGAGCGGGCGCACGGTCGCCACCTATACGCCGATGCGCGATGCGGGGGCGGTCCGGGTCCTCGGCGGCTCGGCGACGCTTGGGCTCGCGCTGTCCGGCGAGCCGATGGTGCATTGCCACGCCTGGTTCGTCGATCCCGAACGCGGGCATGTCGCCGGCGGCCATCTGGATACCCATGCGACGCGGATCGGCGGCGAGGGCCTTGTCGTGCGCGTCAACGTGCTTGGCCGGCTGAAGATCCGTCAGGTGGAGGACCCGGAAACCAACCACGCGATCTTTTCCCCCGTCGGATACGTGGAGGCGCACGCATGAGCGATGGATCAGAAATCGAAACGGGAACCACCGGGCGGATCGTCTATGCGCGCGTGCGGCCGAACGAGGATCTCGTTCACGGCATCGAAAAGATCTGTCTGCGCGAGGGGATCGGCCGCTGTTTCATTCGCGGCAGCCTCGGCAGTCTCAACGACGCCTGCGTCAGCCTCTCCGACGAGACGGTCCAGGTGCTGCGCGGTCCGGCGGTCGAGGTTGTCGGACTGTCCGGCGAGGTGCGCTCCGATGCGGATGGCAACCCGGTTGCCAGCGTGACGGGGGTACTGGCCGAGCCGAGCGGCCGGATCTGCGGAGGGCGTTTCCTGCGCGGTCAGAATCCGGTCTGCGTGACCTTCGAGATCGTGCTTGAGGAATGGCTCGTGAGTGACGCCGGGGTCGAGCAGGGAGTTTCGGGCAGATGAGCGCGGTCCTCCCGCTTGCCGATCGCACCTATGTGGTCACGGGAGGTGCATCGGGCATCGGCCGTGCGACGGCGGCCTGGCTGCTGGAGGCCGGTGCCAGTGTTGCCCTGATCGATCTCGACGGGGACCGGGTTGCGGCCGCGCGCAAGGCCCTTTCGGATGCGCAGTCGCGGGTTCTCGGGCTCGCCGCCGATGTCTGCGACGAGGCGGCGATCCGCGCGGCGCTCTCGCGCATTTGCGATCACTTCGACCGCCCCCTGTCGGGGCTGGTCAATTCGGCCGGCATCGCCCGCAACCTCCATTCGCTGGATACGAGCGCCCAGACCTTCCGCGAGATCCTCGACGTCAATGTCGTTGGAAGCTTCGTTCCCTGCCAGGCGTTCGCCGCCGCCTGGCGTGCGCCGGAGGCCGCCATCGTCAACCTGGCCTCGGTCTCCGGCATGATCGGCAACACCGGGCGCGCGGCCTATGGCGCGTCGAAGGGGGCCGTGATCGCCCTGACAAAGGTGCTGGCGACCGAATTCGCCGCCCTCGGCATAAGGGTCAATGCGGTGTCGCCCGGACCTGTGCGCACGCCGATGGTCGCGGGCCTTCACACCACGGAGTTTGCGGCCCGCTGGACCGCGCGCATTCCGCTCCGCCGCTACGCGGAGCCGGAAGAACTGGCCGAGGCAATCGGCTTTCTGGTTTCACCGTCTGCAAGCTACGTCACCGGCGAAGTGCTGGTGGTGGATGGCGGATATCTGTCGGCCGGGGTGGATGCCACCGACAGATCCTGACGTGTTTTCAAGGGAGGAAAGACATGAAGTCGACAAAAGCAACGCTGACCCTCGCCACTGCGGCGGCTGCCCTGTTGTGGGCCACCACGGCGTCGTCCGCCCGGGATCTGGAGATGACGAGCGTCTATCCGGGATCCTTCCCGATCATCGGCGACATCGGCAAGGACATCGGCCGGCGGATCTCGGTGCTGACCGACGGCGACCTGAACCTCGTCTTCAACGAGCCGGGCGCGCTTGTTCCGGCTCCCGAAGCCTGGGACGCGGTGTCGACCGGCGCGGTCGATGCGGCCTGGTATTCGCCCGGCTTCGCGCAAGGGATCATTCCCTCCGCCGCCATGTTCACCTCTGTTCCCTTCGGTCCGGAAGCGCCGGAATACCTGGCCTGGTACTACCACGGCGGCGGTCAGGAAATCTGGGAGGAGATCACCGCCAAGCACGGCATCAAGAGCGTGCTGTGCTCGACCCTGCCGCCGGAAGCCTCCGGCTGGTTTCGAGAGCCGATCAACTCGGTCGAGGAGCTGAAGGGCAAGAAGATGCGCTTCTTCGGGCTTGGCGCCCGCGTGATGGAAAAGCTCGGCGTTTCGGCGCAGACGCTTCCCGTCGGCGACACGGTGCCCGCGCTCGAGCTCGGCACGATCGACGCTGCGGAGATTTCCATGCCGGCGCTCGATCTGAAGCTCGGCATGCAGGCCTATGCCAAGCACTATTACTTCCCGGGCTGGCACCAGCAGACGTCGCTGTTCTCGCTGCTGATCAACCGCGACGTCTGGGATAGTCTGAGCGAGCGCAACAAGATGGCGGTCAACGAGGTCTGCCGGTCGGCGGTGACGGAGTCCATCGCCTGGGGCGAGGCCATCCAGTTCGAGGCGCTTCAGGAGCTCACAGAAGCGGGTGTGACCCTGCACAAGTGGTCGCCGGAGGTGCTTGAGGCGATGGAAGCGGCCTGGGGCGAGGTGGTCGAGGAACTCTCCGCCGACGCGGATTTCGCCAAGGTCTGGAAGTCCTATTCCGACTTCCGCTCCGCGCATGAACAGTGGCGGACGCTCGGCTACATGCGCTGACGCTTGCGCCGCATCGGACCGACCCGGTCCGATGCGGCGCTGTCGCCGGCCGGCCCGTGCCGGCCCGACAGGGCCGGGCGGCGTTCGGTCTCCGGGCGCGGTTGCGGGTGACGCTCCCGTCTTGAGCGGTCGCCCGGCGCGCCCTCGGCTCCTCAGCTTGGAAAGTGCGGTTACATGACCTCTCTGGCACGGCTCTTTGCCGCGCTGCCGCGTGCGGGGCACGCGTTCGGCGGCTGGCTGCTTCTGCTGCTCGCGCTCGTCATCGGCTACGACGTGGTCGGGCGCAAGTTCTACAACACCGGCTCCATTCGCCTGCAGGACCTGCAATGGCATCTGCACGGCGCGGCGATGATGCTTGGGTTCGGCGCGGCCTATCTCCGCGATGCCCATGTGCGCGTCGACCTGTTTCGCGAGAACTTCCCGGACCGGACGAAAATCTGGCTCGAGACCTTCGGCATTGTCGCGTTCCTGATCCCCTATGTGTCGGCGCTCGCGTGGTTTTCCATCGATTACGCGATGCGGGCCTTCGTCTCCGGCGAAGGGTCTGTCGGCGGCGCCGGCCTTCCCAATCGCTGGATCATCAAGTCGTTTCTCTTCATCGGCTTTTCGCTGGTGATCCTGTCCGCCGTATCGGTCCTGCTGCGATGTGTTGCCTATCTCGGACGCAGGGACGGCGCCGCCTGGCCCTTTGCCGGTGATGCCTGAACGCCTGGCCGTCGCCTCTTCTTGCCCTTGATTACAAGGAACCTGCGAAAATGCTCGTGGACCTTTTGCCGGCGCTCATGTTTGTCACGCTGGTCCTTTTCATTTTTTCCGGACTGCCCGTCGCGGTGGTGCTCGGCGGCGTGTCGCTGTTCTTCGCGCTTCTCGGCCTGGCGCTCGGCGAAATCCACCTCGCGCATCTGCCCCTGGTGGTCAACCGCATCTTCAGCGGCATCGTCGCCAATCCGGTGATGGTTGCCGTGCCGATGTTCGTCCTGATGGGAACGCTTCTGGAAAAAAGCGGGATCGCCGAGGATCTTCTCGACGGCTTGCAGATCCTGATGCGGCGTGTGCCCGGCGGACTGGCGATCGCGGTGACGATGATGGGCACGATCCTGGCCGCGTCCACCGGCATCATCGGCGCTTCGGTCGCAATGCTCACGCTCCTCGCGTTGCCGATGATGTTGCGGTCGGGGTATGCCCCCTCGCTTGCCACCGGCACCATCGCCGCGTCCGGGACGCTCGGGATCCTCATCCCGCCGTCCATCATGCTCGTGATCATGGGCGACCTGCTGACGATTTCCGTCGGCAAGCTGTTCATGGCAGCCCTCATTCCCGGACTGATGCTGTCGGCCCTGTATCTTCTCTATATCGTCACGGCGAGTTTCCTGAAGCCGCAACTGGCGCCGCGCGCCGCGACTCCGCTGACCCCGGAAGAAAAGCGGCTGCTTTGGATCAAGCTCGGCGGCGGACTGGTGCCGCCGGCGCTGCTGATCGGGCTGGTGCTCGGCTCGATCCTGGGCGGCTGGGCCACGCCCACGGAGGCGAGCGGCGTCGGTGCGCTCGGCGCGCTGGTGCTTGCGCTCGTTCGCGGGCGGCTCGATTTCAAGGGCTTGCACGAGGTGCTGTCGCGCTCGCTCGACACGGTCTCGATGATCTTCTTCATCTTCGTGGGGGCGACTGCCTTTTCCTATCTGTTCCGCCGCTTCGGAGGCGAGCATTTCGTGCTGTCGCTCGTCGATGCGACGGCGCTTGGTCCCTGGGGCGTGCTCGCGGTGCTGATGCTGCTGATTTTCCTGCTGGGCTTCTTCTTCGACTGGATCGAGATCACCCTGATCATCCTGCCGATCTTCGCGCCGATCGTCGGCGCCCTGGATTTCGGAGCCCATGTCGCACCCGCCGATGCCGTCTACTGGTTCGCGATCCTGGTGGCGCTCAACCTTCAGACCAGCTTCCTGACGCCGCCTTTCGGCTTCGCGCTGTTCTACCTCAAGGGAACCGCGCGCAAGCTGGTCACCCTCAAGCAGATCTATCGGGGCATCGTTCCCTTCGTTCTTCTGCAGGGACTGGCGCTCGCGCTCGTCCTGGCGTTCCCGCAAGTGGCGCTGTGGTTGCCGAACCTCCTGTTCGACTGACCATCCGGCGTCCGGATCTCCCCACCTCGACCGGTGCCCGACCAACGGGTGCCGGTCGTTTTTTGTCCGAAAGCGGGAGCGAAACGCAAAAAGGCCCGGTCGGGCGACCGGGCCTTTCGCGTCGATGAGCGGCTTCGCCCGCTAGATGTGCAAGGCGTGCCCGAGCGCGGCCAGACAGGCTTCCTGCAGGCCTTCGCTCTGGGTGGGATGGGCGTGGATGACCGCGCCGAGATCGTCGGTGCGCGCGCCCATCTCGATGGCGATGGCAAAGGCGGCCGAGAGTTCGGAGACGCCGCTGCCAACGGCTTGGAGCCCGACGATCAGGCCTTCGGATTTTCGCGCTACCACGCGCACGAACCCGTCCTCGGCCTCCATTGTCATGGCACGCCCATTGGCGCTGAAGGGGAACTGGCCGGTCGACACGTCGAGGCCCGCGCTCTTGGCGTCTTCCGGCGACAGGCCGCAGGTGACGATTTCCGGATCGGTGAAGCAGACCGCGGGAATGCAGCGCTTGTCCCAGGAGCGTCGGTGACCGGCGACGATTTCCGCGACCATCTCCCCCTGTGCCATGGCCCGATGGGCGAGCATCGGCTCGCCGGCGACATCGCCGATGGCATAGACACCGTTCATCGAGGTCCGGCAGGTGTCGTCGATGCGCAGGCACGCGCCGTCGGTCGCAAGTCCGAGGCTTGCGATATTGGCGCTTTCCGAGCGCGGTCGCCGTCCGACGGTGACGAGGATCCGATCGGCGGGAAGAACCTTTTCCGCGCCGTCCGCCGTTTCCACTGCGAGGCCGTCGCCGCTCTCGCCCTTTGCTTTCGTCGCAAGGTGAACGTCGATGCCGAGGCCGTGCAGCGTCTTGAGCACGGGGCGGGTGAGGGCGCTGTCGTATTGCGGCAGAATGCGGTCCTCCGCCTCGACGATGGCGACCTTGGCGCCGAGTTTGGCGAAGGCGATGCCGATCTCCAGGCCGATGTAGCCGGCCCCGACGATGCAAAGGGTCTCCGGGACCTTCGTCAACGCAAGCGCCTCGGTGGAGGAGATCACCTTGCCGCCGAACGGCAGGAACGGCAACTCCACAGGTTCCGAGCCGGTCGCGATCACGACGGCCTGGGCGCGGATCTGGACGGTGCTGTCGCCGGTGGTGACCTTCACGGTCTTGCCGTCGAGAAAGGTGGCGCGGCCGGTGACGAGCCGGGTTCCTGCCTTCTTCAGCAGGCCCGCGACGCCGGCATTCAACCGACTGACGATGCCGTCCTTCCAGGCGACGGTCTGGGCGAGATCGATGGTAGGCTGCTCCGCGCGAATGCCGAGCGGCGACTGGCCGTTGTAGCGGGTCAGCTTGTGAAATTCCTCGGCCGCGTGGATCAGCGCCTTGGAGGGGATGCAGCCGACGTTGAGGCAGGTTCCGCCGGGTTTCTGCTCGTCGACGACGATGGCGTCGATGCCGAGCTGTCCGGCACGGATGCCGCAGATATAGCCGCCGGGGCCGGCGCCGACGATCAGCAGCTTGCAGGTCAGGTCACTCATCGCCTCACTCCTCGACAAACATCAGCGCAGGGGTTTCCAGCAGCGTTTTCAGCTTCTGGACGAAGACGGCGGCATCCCATCCGTCGATCACCCGGTGATCGAAGGAGCAGGAGATGTTCATCATCTTGCGCGGGCGAAACGCCTCGCCGTCCCACATCGGGCGCGTGGTCATCTTGTTGATCCCGACGATGGCGACCTCCGGGTGATTGATGATCGGCGTCGTCGCCAGCGCGCCGAGCGGCCCGAGCGAGGTGATGGTGATCGTCGACCCGCTCAACTCCTCGCGGCTCGCCTTGCCCGTGCGCGCCGCTTCGGCGAGGCGCGCGAGCTCGGCCGCGTTCTCCCACAGGCTTGCCGCTTCTACGTGGCGGGCGACGGGCACGGTGAGGCCCGCCGGCGTTTGCGCCGCGATACCGATGTGCACGGCATCCGACTGGTGGATCACGCCGGCGTCGTCGTCGTAGCGGGCGTTCATCTCCGGCTGGGCGGCAACCGCATTGACGATCGCCCGCATCACGAAGGGCAGCACCGTGAGCTTGCCGCGCTCCGCGCCATGCGCGGCGTTGAGCTTGGCGCGCAACTCCTCCAGCGCCGTCACGTCGATCTCCTCGACGATGGTGATATGCGGAATGCGCGACCAGGAAAGCGCCATCTTCTCCGCGATTTTACGGCGCATGCCGACGACCTTCACCTCGCGGGTGCCGGTCGCGGGAAGCCGCGCGCCGCCTCGGCCCGTCACCGGTCCGTGCTCGACATAGGCGTCGAGATCCTCGTGCAGGATGCGCCCGGCCGGACCCGAACCGCCGACGAGGCGCAAGTCGATGCCGGCGTCCTGCGCCCGCCGGCGCACCGCCGGGGAGGCAAGCGGCTTCTCGCCCTTGGCCAGCGGCTCGCGCCGGACCGTCGCGCCGGCACGGGGCGGTTCGGCGGCCGGTGTCTTTGCCGTTGCGGGCGTTTCCGCACCCGTGGACCTGGGCGCGGGCTGGTCGGCGTCGGCATCGGCGGTTCCGGTTTCTTCCGGTTCCGCCGCCTTCGGTTCGGGTGCCTTGGCAGGTGCGGGCGCGGCGGTGTCGTTGCCGTCGCCCTCGACCTCGATCTGGATGAACTTGTCACCGATGGCGATGACATCGCCGGGCTCGCCGCACAGCCAGACAACCTTGCCGGCAACGGTCGAGGGAACCTCGACGGCGGCCTTGTCGGTCATCACCGTGCCGAGGACGTCGTCCTCCGCCACCTCGTCGCCGACGGCGACCTGCCATTCGGTCAGCTCCGCTTCCGCGATGCCTTCGCCGACGTCGGGCAGGGTAATCGTGTAAAGGCCCATGTTCTAACCCTCCAGAACTTGGGTGAAGGCTTGCTTGATGCGCTCCGGCCCCGGGAAATAGGTCCATTCCTGCGCATGCGGATAGGGCGTGTCCCAGCCGGTGACCCGCACGATCGGCGCTTCCAGGTGATAGAAGCAGCGCTCCTGAACCAATGCGCTCAGCTCCGCGCCGAAGCCGGAGGTCTTGGTCGCCTCGTGAATGACGATGCAGCGCCCTGTCTTGCGCACCGACTGCTCGATGGCGTCGAGGTCGAGCGGGAGCAGCGTGCGCAGGTCGATGATCTCGGCGTCGACGCCGGCTTCCTCGGCCGCCGCCTGCGCCACATAGACCATGGTGCCATAGGCCAGGACGGTCACCGCCTCGCCGGCACGGGCGATCTCCGCCTTGCCGAGCGGGACCGTGTAATAGTCCTCCGACACATCGCCCAGTTCATGGTTCTTCCAAGGCACCACCGGGCGGTCGTGATGGCCGTCGAAGGGACCGTTGTAGAGCCGCTTCGGCTCCAGGAAGATCACCGGATCCGGGTCCTCGATGGCGGCGAGCAGCAGCCCCTTGGCGTCGCGCGGATTGGCCGGCATGACGACCTTCAGCCCCGAGACATGGGTGAACAGCGCCTCCGGGCTCTGGCTGTGGGTCTGGCCGCCAAAGATGCCGCCGCCGGTCGGCATGCGGATCACCATCGAGCAGGTGAAGTCGCCGGCGGAGCGATGGCGCAGGCGCGCGGCCTCCGACACGATCTGGTCGTAGGCGGGATACATGTAGTCGGCGAACTGGATCTCCACGACCGGCTTCAGCCCGTAGGCTGCCATGCCGATCCCGGCGCCGACGATGCCGCTCTCGTTGATCGGCGCATCGAAACAGCGATGCGGTCCGTATTTCTTCTGCAGGCCGGCGGTGCAGCGGAACACGCCGCCGAAATAGCCGACATCCTCGCCGAACACGACAACGCGCTTGTCCCGCTCCATGGCGAGATCATGGGCGTTGCGGATCGCCTCGATCATAGTCATGCGGGCCATGTCAGTATCCTGCCTCTTGGCGCTGTTCGCGCAGGTGAGGGGGCATTTCGGCAAAGACATCGTCGAACATGCTGCGCGGGGACGGCTTGTCGCCGGAAATCAGCGTGCCGTTTGCTTCCGCCTCGCGCTGCGCGCTGCGCACGGTGTCGACGATCTCCGCCTGGGCCTGGGTGTGCCGGTCCTCGCTCCATTCGCCGATGGTGATCAGGTGGCGCTTCAGCCGGTCGATCGGGTCACCGAGCGGCCAGGCGGAGAATTCGTCCTTGGAGCGATAGGCCGACGGGTCGTCGGAGGTGGAATGCCCGCCGGCGCGATAGGTGACATGTTCGATCAGGCTCGGCCCGAGGCCGGAGCGCGCCCGTTCCGCCGCCCATTTCGCCACGGCGTGCACCGCCAAATAGTCATTGCCGTCGACGCGGATCGCCGGAATGCCGAAGCCGTGGCCGCGCGCGGCGAAAGTGACCGCACCGCCGCGGGCCATGCCCTGGAAGGTGGAGATCGCCCACTGGTTGTTGACGATGTTGAGAATGACCGGCGCCTTGTAGGTGGAGGCGAAGACCATGGCGGCGTGGAAATCGTTTTCGGAGGTCGAGCCGTCGCCGATCCAGGCCGCCGCTATGCGCGTGTCATGCGAGATCGCCGAGGCCATCGCCCAGCCGACCGCCTGGATGAACTGCGTGCCGAGGTTGCCCGATACGGAAAAGAAGCCGTGGTCGCGGGCGGAATACATCACCGGCAGCTGCCGGCCTTTCAGCGGATCGGCCGAATTGGAATAGATCTGGTTCATCATCTGCGTCATCGGGTAGCCGCCCGCGATCAGCAGCCCCGCCTGACGGTAGGTCGGGAAATTCATGTCGCCGTCTTCGAGCGCCATGCGGAAGGCGCAGGCGACGGCCTCCTCGCCGAGGTTCTGGACGTAGAAGCTGGTCTTGCCCTGCCGCTGGGCCTTGAGCATGCGTTCGTCGAACTGGCGCAGCGTCATCATGTGGCGCAGGCCGTTGCGCAGCGCCTCCGCGTCGAGGGTTCCGGCCCAGGGGCCGACGGCCTCGCCGGCCTTGTTGAGCACGCGCACGACCGAAAACGCCATGTCGCGCATGTCTTCCGGCGCCTCCTCGACCTCCGGCCGGCGGACGGCGCCGGCGCGCGGGATCTCGAAGTCGGAGAAGTCAGGCGTGTCGCCGGGACGGCATCCCGGCTCGGGAACATGAAGGGCAAGCGGCCTGGGTTCGGTCATGGGGCCTCCTCCTCGCGTGTTGGCCGGGCCGTCCTTGCGGATCGGGTCGGCGGAAACGTCAGCCCCTGTCGCGCTCCTGAAGCAACGCGCGGGCGGTGATCAGTCTCATGATCTCGTTGGTGCCTTCCAGAATGCGGTGCACACGCAGATCACGCAGCGTCTTTTCCAGACCATAGTCTTCCAGGTAGCCGTATCCGCCAAGCAGTTGCAGCGCATCGTCGGTCACCTTGAACGCGGTGTCGGTGACGAAGGCCTTGGCCATGGCGCAGAACTTGGTGGCGTCCGAGGCCTCCGTGTCGAGTTTCCATGCGGCCTGGCGCAGGAAGGTCCGCGCGGCCTGAAGCGAGATTTCCATTTCGGCAAGGCGGAACTGCAGGCCCTGGAACTGGTCGAGGCTTTTGCCGAAGGCGGTGCGCTCGCCCATGTAGTCGAGCGCGGTCGAAAGGGCGGCCTGCGCCCCGCCGAGCGCACAGGCGGCGATGTTCAGCCGTCCGCCGTCAAGCCCTTCCATGGCGTAGGAAAAGCCACGGCCCTCCTCGCCAAGAAGGTGGTCGGCGGGAACCGCGCAGTCGTCGAACTGGACCTGTGTGGTCGGCTGTGCCTTCCAGCCCATCTTGCGTTCATGCGCGCCGAAGCTGAGGCCATTGCTGCTGTCGGGCACGGCAAGTGTGGAGATGCCTTTGGGACCGTCGGCGCCGGTCCGGCACATCACCACATAGAGATCGGAATAGCCGCCGCCGGAAATGAAGGCCTTGGCGCCGGACAGGCTGTAGCCGTCGTCGGTGCGGGTCGCGCGGGTGCGCAGGGCCGCGGCATCGGAGCCGGAGCCGGGTTCGGTCAGGCAGTAGGAGGCGACCGCCTCCAGCGACACCAGCCGCTCCAGCCACTGGTCCTTGAGCGCATCGGTCCCGTATTTCGCGACCATGTTGGTGCACATGTTGTGGATCGAGATGAAGGCGGCGACCGAGGGGCAGGCGTGAGCCAGAGCCTCGAAGACGAGGGTCGCGTCGAGGCGCGAGAGGCCGGTTCCGCCAAGCTTCTCGGGAACATAGATCGCGCCAAAGCCGAGCGCGCCGGCCTCTTGAAGCATGTCGCGCGGGATCGTGCCGGCTTTTTCCCACTCGTAGGCGTGGGGTGCGATCGCGTCGCGACCGAAATCCCGCGCCGTGTCGAAAATCAGTGTCTGTTCTTCCGAAAGCCCGAAATCCATTGCGCCTCCGCTCCCTGGCAAGCCCCGCCGCCGGGAAGCGACCCAGCGGAAAACCGGCGGCGTGTAATAGCCCGTATGATTGCGCGCAATGGTCGAAATTTCTTGCCGTATTTGCTGAATATCGCGGATGGTGCGGAATATTCTTTTTACGTAGCGGGAATTCGCAAAAGGAGATTTCCATGGGGCGAATGCTGGATGAAATCGACCGTCGCATTCTCAAGGCGCTGGTCGCGGACGGGCGGCTGTCCAACACGGAACTGGCGCGCGAGGTCGGCCTGTCGCCGTCCCCCTGCTGGCAGCGGGTGCGCAGGCTGGAGGAAGAGGGGATCATCTCCGGCTATACCGCGGTTCTCGACCATGCGGCGCTCGGCGTCGGCGAGACCGTGATGGTGGAGGTGTCCCTCGACCGTCACGACGCGGAGGTGCTGGAGGAGTTCGGCCGGGTGATGGCCGAGATTCCGGAAGTGCTGGAGGTGTACCTGATGGCCGGCGACTACGACTATTTTGTCAAGATCGCCGCCAATGGCACGCAAGGGGTGGAGGCGTTCCTGCGCGAACGCCTGTTCAAGGTCGCCGGCCTTCGCCACTCGAAGTCGAGCTTCTCGCTGCGCTGCCTGAAGAAAGTCGTGTCCTTCGTCCCGGACTGAGCCGTCGCGCCGGCCTAGCGCGCACGCCCGAGCAGCGCGAGGATGAAGGCCGCGCCGATGGAGGTGGTGACGATCCCCACGGGAAGTTCCTGCGGCGCAAGCAGGCTGCGAGCGACGATATCGCTCAGGAGCAAGAGGCAGCCGCCGATCAGGGCGGAGAGCACGATCAGCCGGCCATGCAGCGGCCCGGCAAGCCCGCGCGCGATATGAGGCACCATCAGCCCGACGAAGCCGATCACCCCGCTGATCGAGACGAAGGCGGCGGTGGCGAAGGCACAGGCGAGAAACGTCAGTTTGCGCAAGCGGGCAACGTCGACGCCAAGCGTGCGGGCAGTGTCGTCGCCGGCAAGCAGGGCATCGAAGCGCCGGTGCTGCGCAAGGGCGAAGACAAGAATGACCGCAAGACCGGCGAGAGCCACGGGCAGAAGGTCCCAGCGCGCGAGCCCGAGACCGCCAAGCGACCAGAACAGGACGGAATGCGCCGCGCGCTGGTCGCCCGCGAACACCAGATAGTTGGTGAAGGCCATGAACAGGAAGGAGACGGAAAGGCCCGCCAGGACCAGCCGCGCCGGTCCCTGGTCGCCCATGCGGGTCACCAGCATCAGCACGATGACCGAGGCGGCCATGCCGCCGGTGAAGGCGGCGGCCGGCAGGGTCCAGATGCCGAAGAGATCCCCGGTGATCGTGATCACGAAAACCGCGCCGGCGGCCGCACCCGACGACAGGCCGAAGAGAAACGGGTCGGCCAGATCGTTGCGCGTTGCCGTCTGGAGCAGGCAGCCGACAATACCGAGACCGGCCCCGACCATCAGCGCCAGAAGCGCGCGGGGCAAACGCAGGTCAAGGATGATGCGGCTGCTCGCGCTTGCGTCGGACGCGGCACCGACGAGCGTCGCCACCACCTTGCCGAAGGGTAGCGCGGTGGAGCCGGTGGCGATGGCCGCGACCAGCAGTGCGAGCAACAGAAGCGCGAGCCCGGCGATGGACAGTGCAAAGCGCACGGGGCTCAGAACGCGTCTGGGTGGAGGGCGCGGGCGAGCTTGTCGATTGCCGCGATGTTGGCCGGTCCCGGCGTCAGTTCCTCATAGCGCAGCTTGATGAAGCGCTCGTTCTTGATGGCGCTGGTGTGCTGCATCACCGGGTGGGTCTTGAGGAAGCGGAAGAGCGCGTCGCCGCCGGCGCCATTCTGGTAGTCGAGCAGGATCAGAAATTCGGGGTCGGCAGCGGCAACGGTCTCCCAGGAGGTCGTGCCCCAGCTCGTGTCCATGTCGCCGGTGATATTGGTGCCCCCGGCGCTGGAGATCATCGCGGTCGGCATCGCGTATTTGCCGGCGGTGAAGGGCTTGTCCTCGCCGGAATCATAGAGAAAGACCCGCAGCGGTGCGCCGTCGCCGATGCGCCCGGCGATCTCGGACACCTTCGCCTTCCAGTCGGCCACAAGGGTCTGCGCCGCAGCCTCCTTGTCGAAAATCCGACCAAGCCGCAGCATGTCCTCGTAGAGAAGGTCGAGGCTTGCCGCCGGACGGTCCTTGTCGAGATGGACGCAGCTTTCGGTGAGGATCAGCGTCTTGATGCCATGGGGTGCGAGCGTGTCGGGAGTGACCTCGCCGCCGGGCTTCATGCCGTAGTACCAGCCGGCGAAGAAGAGATCGGGTGCGGCTGCGACGAGGTTTTCAAGCGTCGGGTATTTGGGCGCAATTTCCGGAATGTCGCCGCGCTTCTCGTCGAAGGCCCGGCTTGTCTTGTACCAGCCGCTGATGCCGCTGACCCCGACCATCTGGTCCTGAAGGCCGAGCGCGAAGGCCATCTCGCTCATGTTGATGTCCTGCACCACCATGCGCTGCGGCACGCTTTCGAAGGTGAGCGGTGTCCCGCAATTGTCGACCGTCACGGGATCCGCGACAGCGCCCGCGACCGTGGTGAGCAGGGCGGTGAGGGAAACCAGAAAACGCCGCATTGGACTAAAGCCCTTTCGAATGTGCGAGAGACGATATGTGAGCGAGCGAGACATCGAGGGCGGTCAGGTGCCGGTCTTCGCTCGGGTGGGGAAGGCGATGGAAGCCGACATCGAAGACCTTGCGGATGTTGGCGAGACTGAGCACCTCTTCCGGGTGGCCATAGGCCTCCAGCCGGCCGCCACGAACAAGCGCAACGTGGCTTGCAAAGGCGTCGATCAGGGNCAGGTCGTGCAAGGCGGCGACCACGGTGATGCCGAGACTGGCCACAAGACCCAGCAGCGCGCCCCGGGCATTGGGGTCGAGGTGGTTGGTCGGCTCGTCGAGCACGAGCAGCTGCGGGCGCTGGCAGATCGCCCGGGCAAGCTTGGCGCGCTGGCGTTCGCCGCCCGACAGATTGCCGATGCGCCTGTGCGCGAGATCGTTCAGCCCGCACAGCGCGATGACCTCCGTCATGGTCCGGCCCGGCGCAGGCGTGCCACGCCACCCCGTGTGCGGCAGGTGGCCGAGGCTGACATATTGCGCGGTGGTGAGCCGCGTGTCCGGTTCCTCAAGCTGGCCGACATAGGCGATGCGACGCGCCCGTTCGGCCGGTGTGATGTCGCAAAAGCGCTGGCCCCAGAGGCGGATATCGCCGTCGGTCGGCTCGGAGAGACCTGCGATCATGCGCACAAGCGTCGTCTTGCCGGCGCCATTGGGGCCGACGACCGCCAGGATTTCCCCGGCATGGACGTGAAAGCTCATGTCCTCCACCAGCCTGGCCTTGCCCGGTGGAGCGTAGCCGACGCCTTCCAGCGAGATCGCGACCGGCTTGCCTGTGGTGTGGCTCATCGCGCTTTCTCCTCCAGGGATCGGGACGCAGGAATGTTCGGCGCAAGCGCCGGCAGTCGCGCGAGCGTCTTGTTGACGAGTGCCGGCGGTCGGCTGCTTGCAGAACACCATCCGTCCGCAAGCCCTGCGTATTGAACGGCAAAGGCGACAAGGGCCGCAACGTCGGCCTCCGGATCTATGTCGCCGAAAAGGTAGGACGCCTTTCCCTCGGCCTGAAACGCAACCGTGCAGGGGCGCGCGCAGCCGGCCATGCAGGCAACGTCGACGAGCGTGAACGCCGCAAACGATCCGGTCCGGCGCGGGTCTGACGCCATCGCATCGCGCAAATGTTCCAGGAGTCGCGCGCCGGCACCGGGCGAGCCGTCTGCGCGCCTGCCGCATGTCGTACAGACCGCAATGCGGTGCGGACATGCTTGCGCAGAGAGTGGGGAAACCACGTCAGACGTGTGTGTCAGGTCGCGGGTCATAGCGCTCCTGCAAACCGGCCGGCCGGGTGCGGGAAAGACGTCGCCATGTCTGATGTTGGCTCTGGGGCCGTAGATCGGTCATTTTGTCCATCCTCCCGGACGCCCCGCCCGGATAGAAAAGTTGCGCGTGGATGGCAGGTCTCCTGGCTTGCGGGTCGTCGCCGGGCCGCGCCTTCCCGCCCGAACGTGGGGCAGTGGCATGTGCGGTCGGCTTTCCGCTCACAGTTGCGGGGGCAGCCACGGTCTCGGTCCCTTCTGGGTACGCCTCACCGTGTTCCCTTTTCATGTCTCGGGCGCTTTGGCCCTCGACAACCATCCAACGCGAAACTTGCAGATTGCGCGGTCCCGCGCAACCGGCTTGGCGTGTCCGGCGCTATTCGGCCGGTGCGAGGCAGTCCTTGAAGGCACGCGCCATCCCGTGCATCAGCTCGACGTAAAGGTCGGCTGAGTCCGGCAATGTGCTGCCCAGAGGGTCCAGCGTACCGGTGCGCGCCGGGGTGCCCTCGATCACCACGTTGACCAGCTTGGGATTGAATTGCGGTTCGGAGAAGACGCAGACCGCCCCGGTGTCCTCAATCCTGTGCTGGATCTCGGCAATGCGCGCCGCACTTGGCGTGGCTTCGGGGGAAAGCGTGATGGCGCCCACCTGAGAAAGGCCGAACCGTTTCTCGAAGTACTGATAGGCGTCGTGGAAGACGACATAGCCTTGTTCCTGGACGGGAGCGAGCTCCGCGGCGATCTCCTGCGTCATGGTCTCGATGCGGGCTGTCAGGTCCGCGGCATTCTGCCGATAGCGCTCGGCGTTTTGCGGATCGGCTTGGGAGAGCGTCTCGGCGATATGCAGGGTCATTGCCTTGGCATTGGCAGGATCGAGCCAGACGTGCGGGTCGGTCGCGCCTTCGCCATGGTCGTGACCATGGCCGTCATCGGCATGTGCCGCCTCGGAATGCCCGTCGTCGTCATGACTATGGTCGTCATGCTTGTGGTCATCATGTCCGTGGTCGTCGTGCACATCGGCTCCGGCGTCGCGAAACGGCAGTCGCGTGACGCCCGGCGCCTCGGCGAGGGAGATTGAAACGCCGTCGGTCGCGATGGTCTCCAGCGGCTTGTCGAGGAAGGTTTCCAGATCGTGCCCGACCCAGAACACCAGGGTCGCCTCCTGAAGTGCGGCCGCCTGGGAGGGCTTCAGGCTGTAGGCATGGGGAGAGGCGTTGCCCTCCACGAGAAGGCCCGGCGTGCCGACATTCTTCATGACGCCCGCGACCAGCGCATGCACCGGCTTGATCGAGGCGAGAACCGTCATCTCGGCGCTGATTGCCACGCCGGACGACAGGCCGAGCAAAGAGGCGGACAGCAACAGGGTTTTGATACGGGACATGGAAGCTCCAGGGTGGCGTNTGTCATGTTATAAAATCACATCATTGCGTTATGCTATAACGTGTGGCATAGGTTGATGCAACACCTGTGACCGAAAAATTCCGGTCTCTGATCCGGACATGGGGATCCCGTGGTTTCGAATTCCGATCCGACCGGCGCTCCTGCGCCGAGCAGCCCGCTCGTCTCATTGTCGAATGCCGGTGTCCAACGCGATGGCGCGTGGCTTGTGCGCGGGGTCGATCTCGCGGTTCGCCCCGGCGAGATCGTCACGCTGATCGGGCCGAACGGCTCCGGCAAATCCACCACCGCCAAGATGGCCCTCGGCATCCTGTCGCCCGACGAAGGCAGGGCGGAGCGCCGCCCGGATGTGCGCGTCGCCTATGTTCCGCAAAAGGTGATGATCGACTGGACGTTGCCGCTGACCGTCGAACGCTTCCTGTCGCTCACGGCAAGGGCAGATCCGAAAGATGCCAGGGCAGCGCTTGCCGCGACCGGGATCTCGCATCTGCGCTCTGCGGAGGTGCGCAATCTCTCCGGGGGCGAGTTCCAGCGGGCGCTTCTGGCGCGGGCGATGTGCCGCAAGCCTGACTTGCTCGTGCTCGACGAGCCGGTCCAGGGCGTCGACTATACCGGCGAGATCGCGCTCTACGATCTGATCAAGCGCATCCGCGACGATCTCGGCTGCGGCGTGCTGCTGATTTCCCACGACCTGCATGTGGTGATGGCGGCGACCGATCACGTCATCTGCCTGAACGGGCATGTCTGCTGCCAGGGCGCTCCGGTGGCGGTCGCCTCCAGCGCGGAGTACCGGCGCCTGTTCGGCGGGCGGGCATCGGACACGCTGGCCGTTTACGAACACCATCACGATCACACCCATTTGCCGGACGGGCGCGTGCGCCATGCCGACGGCACGGTCACCGATCACTGCCATCCGCACGACACGGCACAGGATCACGGTGCAGAGGGTGCCACGACGAGCGAGGAGAAGACCCGCCATGCTGGATGATTTCTTCGTCCGCGCGCTTGTCGCCGGCATCGGCGTTGCCGCCGTGGCGGGGCCGCTCGGCTGTTTCGTCGTCTGGCGGCGGCTCGCCTATTTCGGCGATACGCTCTCCCATGCCGCGCTGCTCGGCGTGGGGCTGGCGCTGCTGCTTCAGGTGAATGTCACCCTTGCCGTTTTCGCGGTCTCGGCCGGCGTATCGCTCGCGCTGCTGGCGCTGCAACGCCGCGCCTCGCTGTCATCCGATGCGCTGCTCGGTCTGCTGTCGCATTCCGCGCTGGCGCTGGGCCTGGTGGCGCTCGCCTTCATGACCTGGGTCCGTTTCGACCTGATGGGGCTGCTCTTCGGCGACATTCTTGCGGTCTCCGTCCACGACATCGCGCTCGTCTATGGCGGCGGCGTGGTGGTTCTGGTGGTGCTTGCCTGGATCTGGCGCCCGCTGTTCGCCGCCACCGTCAATCAGGAGCTGGCCGAAGCGGAAGGCCTTGAACCGGAGCGCGCGAACATCGTCTTCATGCTGCTGATGGCCGGCGTGATCGCCATTGCGATGAAGATCGTCGGCGTCTTGCTCATCACCGCGATGCTGATCATACCGGCCGCGACGGCGCGCCGGTTCGCTTCAGGCCCCGAACAGATGGCCGTTCTGGCGGCGCTGTTCGGCATTGTCTCCGTCGTGGGCGGATTGTTCGCCTCGCTGGAGTGGGACACGCCCTCGGGGCCATCGATCGTCGTTGCGGCACTTGCCCTGTTTCTCGCCAGTCTCAGTCCGCTGGCGTCCTGGATCACACGCGCCCTGCGCCGCAGCGCGGGCCCGCAGTCTGAGGTTATGCACCGATGAGTGTCAGTGAAGACGACCGCACGGGACTGACCCGCAACCAGGGCCTCGTGCTCGAAGCGCTTTCGCGCGCCGACGCCCCGCTCAGCGCCTACACGATCCTCGATCAGCTGCGCGACGCCGGGTTTCGGGCGCCGCCCCAAGTCTACCGTGCACTGGAAAAGCTGGTCGAGAGCGGCCGGGTGCACCGGCTTGAGAGCCTGAACGCCTTCGTCGCCTGCCAGCACCCGGGGTGCGACGGGCATACCACGGTCGCCTTCACGATCTGCGAGCAATGCGGCCGCGTGGCCGAGGTGAGCGATACCGCGCTGGTCGAGCGCATTCGCGAGATCGCAGACGCCAGCGGGTTCCGCGTGGCCAAGTCGACGGTCGAGCTGCGCGGCCTTTGCGCGGATTGCGCAAGCGCCTAGTTGTCGCTGGCGGCGGCCAGGCTCCGGTGTCCCGGTGTCTGCACGCGGGCCTTGCGCAGTGCCTCGGCCACTTCGCGTCTGTCGTCCCGGTTACCGATCGAATGGGCCGCATCGCTGGCGATCAGCCGCAGATGCTGGTGCAGCACGCCGGCATGTTCCTCGCGCACCACCACCGCCATGCGTCCGATGGCGGCGATCAGATGCAAGAGCACCATCACGTTGCCCCGTGCGGCACGGCGCAGNGGATGGAGCGCGGCGCCGACGATTTCCTTCACGTCGAGAAGTTCCAGCCAGACCCTGGGGTTTCCGTCCTTGTCGCAGATCAGCGAGGAGGGCGCTCCGCGTTGCAGGACCATGGCAAGCGATGCCGACAGGTGATCGAGCGCGCTGATCGCCGTATAGGGATCGTTGATGCCGGGCGACAACGCCCGCAAGGCGATCTCGACATTCAGGTGGACGTTGAACTGGATGTCGCCATCGGGCGCCCGCACATCCTCCAGATAGATCGCATCGCGAACGGCCCGCGGGTCGATTTCCCCGTCATCGTCATGAATGTAGGCAACGGGCGTCTTTGCCACGACGAAGGCGCCAGGGCGGGCAATCACCCGCACGAAGCCGTCGCCGGACCGGGCGGCCGAGAGCAGCAGCTTCGATTGGACGGCGGTGACATAGCCGGATTTGGTGGAATGGACAGGCCGTCCCGGCGTGGTCGGCAGGGCCTCGCGATCGGTCGCGGATTCATGCGGTTCGTCATCGAGCAGCCGATCGATCGCGGCGCGAAGCTTGCGCTGGGTGCGACCGATTTCATTGTCGACCATGACGCGTTGCGCGGTGTCGTGCACGAAATACACCACCACGAAGAAGCTGGTCGTGGCCAGCAGGATCGCGACGGCGACGGCGATGCGGGGGACTTCCGTCTCCCCGACGACGTAAAGAACAATCAGCGAATAGAGGAAGGTTCCCCCGAGCATCCCGATCGTCGTCTGATTGACGCGGTTGTCGGTGAAGGTTTCAAGAAGCCGCGGCCCGATGTTTCCCGTCGCCAGGGTGAAGACGACCAGCGTCAGCGAGTAGACGAGGCTGATGACCGTCATTGTTGCCCCGGAAATGGTTCCAAGCACGGCGCGGGCGCCGCTCGCGCTGATCGCGAGGAAGGGAACGAGATCGAAGACCGGCCCGAAAACGTCCGTGCGGTCGACCCAGACGGCGGCGGGCGCAAGCACCAGTCCAAGCAGCGCGAGAACGGCGGGAATGAACAAGAACCCCCGCACCATTCGTCTGAGGCGGAGGATGAATTGGGATTTTTCCAAGGTCGGCCTCTGGTTGGCCCTGATTGCACGTCATCGCTCCTTGATGGTCGGGAGCGCGTGACAGGGCGCGTGTTGCTGCGCAGGATACACGGGCGGTGTCGCAAGGCGATACCCGGCACTGAGGAGAAAGCGGAAGGTGGCAATGCGGTCAGGTGCGAGGGATGGGGTTTGGTGGCCAGAGAGACGCGCAGATGCAGCGCGCCGTGACGCTCGGGCCGGATCCTGTGCATCGGCCGGCACGCGCCGTACCCGCCATTTGCGCGCGCTCGGTCTCGTGGTCATTTCCCTGTTTGCCGCAACAGGGAGCGCTGCGGGTGCCGGCGGCCAGGCCGTGGCGGATCCGGTTCCGCTGCCTCAGGCCAAGCCTGTCGAAACGGGCGCAAACAACGACGCCCCGCCGCAGGCTGCCTCGACCTGTGCCGTGCAACTCGCCGAGGCCGGTGCGGTTTTCCGCTCTCTTCCAGTGCCCGATCCCGGACCTCTCGGGTGCCGGATCGACGACCCCGTCCAGCTGGAGCGGATCGGCGATACCCGGTTGAGCCCTGCGGCGACGCTGTCCTGCACGACCGCCCTGAAGCTGGTGCGGTTTGTCCGAAAGCCGCTGAGGGAAGAGGTTCGCGTCACGATGAACACGGAGATCGCCACGCTGCATGTCGCCGCCTCCTACGATTGTCGCGGACGCAACCGGCAGGCGGGGGCGAAACTGAGCGAGCATGGTTACGGTCGCGCAATCGACGTTCGCGGGCTGACCCTTGCCGACGGGGGCGACTGGGCCGTGTCGCCACGGGACCCGGAGGATACCTCGCCCGCGGCCCGGTTCCAGAGGCGGGTCCGGGCGCTCGCCTGCGGCCCCTTCACCACGGTTCTGGGGCCGGGATCTGATGCCTATCACGACGACCATTTTCACTTCGACCTGGCGCCGCGCAACGCCGCCTATTGCCGGTAGCCGCGCACGGCTGGTCACTTTTGGCGCAGCGGCGGTCTGTCACATGGTGCCTGAGGCGACCTACGCCGAAATACGTACCTGAGGGGCAATATGGCTTTAACCCAGGACGGAAAGACATGCTGAATTTGGTCTATCGCATCCCGCTTGTCGGGCTGTTCATTCGCAGTGCCGTGCAAGGCTCCTATGCCGAGCGGCTGGCCTTCGCGATCAATATCCTCGCGCTTTTCGGCATCTGCGTCGCGATCTTCGGCTATCCGGTGATCATCGTGGCGGCCCTTGTGATGACCGCCGTCATGTTCACGATCATCGTCGGGGTGACATCGCAGGCGCTCTGGTCGCGATCGGTGGACTGAGCATCCCAGGCTTCGCTACCGCACGAGCGAGCGCGCTTTGGAATTCAACGCCTCCATGAGTGCGGTCATGCTGCGCTCGGCGGCCGCTTCGTCGTGTCGGGTGATGTCCTTCATCACCTGCACATGCAGGGCCGCCGACGCGCCCAGGTCCCGGTCCGAGCTGTAGCGCACCCAGAACCGGCGGGAATGGGTCTGCAGGGGGGAGAGCATCTTTCCCAAAAACGGATTGGCGCAAGCCGTCTCGAGAATGGCGTCGAAGGTCTTGTCGGCCTTGAGAAAAAGCGGGACGTCCGCCGTCCGCGCCGCCGTCTCCATCGCTCCGGCGCACTCGGCCAGGCGCTCGCGGTGGGAGGCGTCCGCGAAGCGGGCCGCCTTTCCGGCAAAGATCGGTTCCAACGCCAGGCGCGGTTCCAACACGCGCAGATAGTCTTCCGGGCGGATATCCGAAATGCGGATGCCCGAGCGTGGCACGATCTCGAGCAGCCCCTCCCAGGAGAGCCGCTGGATCGCCTCGCGCACCGGCGTGCGGCCCAGCCCGACCTGTTCGATGATCTGCTTTTCCGTAAGCGCGCTGCCGGGCAGCAACGCGAGGGACACGATTTTTTCCTCGAGACAGAGATAGGCGGCATGCGCCTGCGACGTGTTCGGTCTTTCCAACGTGTCACTCCGTGTGCCGTCCGACCGAATTGATATATCAGGGGTTGACACCGCGCAAGCGCATGTGAATATCATTGATATATCAATATGGAGGCAGGTCGCAGGTGGCGTGGCGTCTTCCCGGCGGTACTGACGAATTTCGCGAGCGATGACGCGCTCGACGCACAGGAAATCGAGCGCTGTTTCGCGCTCCGTACGGAGGCCGGGGCCGACGGCTTCAGCGTGTGCGGCTCGCTTGGCAAGGCGATGACGTTGGAGCCTGATGAAGAGCTCTAGACCCTTGCCTTCACGAGTTCCGTGACGGGTCTCGTCGCGGCGTTTCCCGAGAGACTGTCGCGATCTGCAAGCCGGTGGAGACGGCTCCGGAGCCCCGCCCGGACCCGCCGTCGTTGGGTCCGAGCAGTCCGTCAGCTCGAATGCGAAGGGGCAATCCTTGAATTCGCGGAGACTGGCGGTTTCGTAAGATCCTGCTTTGCTTTAGAAATTCGTGCAAACACGAACGTCGCGGGGGACGGCAAGGTCCCGCGCGTTTTGGCATTCAACAGACGAGGGCACTCATGATCATCGGCAAGCATCTGATCGCGGGCGAATGGGTTGGCGGCGACGCGACGTTCCAGTCCGCGCCGGTTTCCGGAGAGACGCTGGCCTTCCCGGTCGGTGGCGCCGCCGAGGTCGATGCCGCCGTGCGCGCGGCGGAAGAGGCGTTCTGGTCGTTCGGCTACAGCGACAGAAGCACCCGGGCCCGGTTCTTGCGCCGTGTCGCCGACGAGATCGAGGCACGCGGTGCGGAGATCACCGAGGTCGCGACGCAGGAATCCGGGCTGCCGGTGCCGAGGATCGAGGGCGAGCGCGGCCGCACCACGGGGCAGCTGCGGCTGTTCGCGGATCACATCGAGGCGGGCGCCTATCTCGACCGCCGGCATGATCCGGCACTCCCCGACCGCAAGCCGCTTCCGCGTCCCGAAATCCGGCTGCTTCAGCGGCCGATCGGGCCGGTCGCGGTTTTCGGAGCGTCGAACTTCCCGCTGGCCTTTTCGGTCGCCGGCGGCGATACCGCCTCCGCGCTGGCAGCCGGCTGCCCCGTGGTGGTCAAGGGCCATCCCGCTCATCCAGGCACCAGCGATCTGGTCGCGCAGGCCTTTGCCGCCGCGATTGAAGCCGAGGGTATGGATCCCGGCGTCTTCTCGCTGATCCAGGGCAACACCAATGCGCTCGGCGCGACTCTGGTGCAGCATCCGCTGATCAAGGCCGTCGGCTTTACGGGATCGCTCGGCGGCGGGCGCGCGCTCTTCGACCTTTGCGCCGCGCGCGACGAGCCGATCCCCTTCTACGGCGAGCTCGGTTCGGTCAATCCGGTGTTCGTCCTGCCGGCGGCGCTTGCGGCGCGCGGGGCCGATATTGCCAGCGGCTGGGCCGCGTCGCTGACCCTGGGCGCCGGGCAGTTCTGCACCAATCCCGGCGTGGTGATCCTGCAAAAAGGAGCTCAAGCCGATGCCTTTGTCGCCGATGCCGTCGCGAGCCTGTCCTCGGTCACCAGCCAGACAACACTGACCGAGGGGATCGCTTCGGCCTTCGCATCGGGGCGGGCGCGCGTGCGCGACGTGACGGGCGTCGAGGCGCTGTTTGAGGGGAGCTGCGACACCCGGGCGGTCGCGCCGCAGCTCTACCGCGTCGCGGGCAAGGTTCTGCTTGCCAGCGATGCGCTGCTGCATGAGGTCTTCGGCCCGCTCGGGATCGTGGTGATCGTGGACGACGGTGACGAGATGCTGGCGATTGCCCGCATGCTGGAGGGGCAGTTGACCTGCACCCTGCAGATGGATGCCGCCGACACCGAGATGGCGTCCCGGCTGATGCCGGTGCTGGAGCGCAAGGCCGGGCGCATTCTCGCGAACGGCTTTCCGACCGGGGTCGAGGTCTGCGACGCCATGGTGCATGGCGGGCCGTACCCGGCCTCGACGAACTTCGGCGCCACCTCGGTCGGCACGATGGCAATCCGCCGGTTCCTGCGGCCGGTCAGCTATCAGAACCTGCCGGCCGACCTGTTGCCGGCCGACGCGCGTTGAGGCGAGAGGGGGCTTACCGGTGCGGGGCGGCAAGCCCGCGCCGGTGCTCGGCGCGCGCCACGTAGATCGTGCTTGCGACAATGATCGCCATGCCGAGCACCGTGTTCCAGGCCGGGATCTCCGCAAACACCAGGTAGCCCGCGGCAACCGCGAAGACGAGCCTGAGATAGGGGAAGGGGGCAAGCGCCGACACCTCGCCGGCGCGATAGGCCTCGATCGTCAGCCACATGCCGCCGGCCCCGACGAGCCCGGCCGTGGCGAGCAGCAGGAACCCGGTGTCGGATAGCGGCTGCCAGTTGGCGATGGCGAAGGGCAGGGTGCCGAGCGTCGTCACCACGCCGATGTAGAACATGATCGTCGGCGTCTTTTCGGTGCGCACCAGAATCCGGTTCATGATCACCAGCACGGCGGCAAGGGCCGCGCTTGCGATCCCGAGCAATACCGCCGGCTCGAAGGAGGCAGGCGTCACGCCCGCGGCAATCACAACACCTGCAAAGCCGACCAGCGTCGCGATCCAGCGCGCGGCGCCGATGCGCTCGGCCAATACGGGTGCCGCCAGCAACGCGACGAAGAGCGATGTCGAGAAGGTCAGGGTCGAGGCAAGCGCCAGGTCAAGCAGCAGGAAGCTGATGTAATAGAGCGACCAGACGCCGAGGCTGGTCAGGCCGCGGGCAATCTGTAGCCCCGGGCGTTTCGTTCCGAAGCCGCCGCGGGCCGCGACCACCATCGCCGTGCCGAGCAGCAGCTGCGCGAAGGCCCGGAAGAAGACGATCTGGGAAGTTGCCGCCTCATCGCCGGCAAGCCGCACAAGCAGCACCTCGCCGGTGAAGACGGCTGCGGCGAGCATGAGCAGCAAGGCACCCTTGAGATTGCCGCTCATGGCCGCATCCCGTGCTGCCGCCGGCTCACGTCGACGCCTTGTAGGGCGCGTAGAGATCCGGCGTCTGGTTGCCGAGACGGCGAATGAAGTCCACCCAGGCGACCACGCCGTCGTCGATGGCGCTGAGGCGGAAGAACTCGTTGGGCGCGTGAAAATCCTCGTCCGCCGTGGAAAAGGACATGGTCACCGTGTCGAGCCCGAGCGCGTCGCGGACGATGTCCGAAAGCGGAAGCGTTCCGCCCATGCGCACCCGGACAGGCGGCTGGGCGAGGGCGGTTTCAAGGGCTGCCTCGGCGGTGAGCAGCAGCGGGTGATCGGCCGGAACCGAATAGGCCGCCGTGCCGCTGTCGCGCATGTCGAGCGTCAGCTCCACGCCTGCCGGGCAATGACCGCGCAGGTGGTCTTCAAGCAGGCGCACCGCGCGTGCCGGGTCCTGGCCGGGACCGAGGCGGGTGGTGATCTTGGCGAAGGCCTCGCACGGCGTCACGGTCTTGGAGCCCTTGCCCTGATAGCCGCCCCACATGCCGTTGACCTCGACTGTCGGTCGATACCAGAGGCGCTCCAGCGCGGTAAATCCGGGTTCGCCATGGCTGTCCGCCCCGATCCCGGCAAAGAAGGCCGCCTCGTCGAAAGGGGTCTCTGCAATCCGCTCGCGCTCTTCTGCGCCGCGCGGCGTGGCGTCATCGGCAAACCCTTCGACCGCGATGCGGCCGTCGGCGTGGTGGAGGCTCGCAAGCAGTGCCGCCATCTCATGAAGCGCGTTGCGCACGGCACCGCCGAAACGCCCCGAATGCAGGTCCTTGGACGCAGTTCTTAAAGCGATCTCGCAGCGCAGGCTGCCGCGCGAGCCGACGTTGATGCTGGCAAGATCGGCGCGCCAGCGGGCGCCGTCGGCGGAAATCACCGCGTCGGCCTGAAAGAGATCGCGGTGACGCTCCAGGATATCGCCGAGCGTGGCGCTGCCGATTTCCTCCTCGCCCTCGATCAGCAGGCGGACATTCACCGGCAACTTGCCCTCGACCGCGAGAAAGGCGGAGAGCGTCTCGATGGCGATGGAGACCGGGCCCTTGTCGTCCGAGACGCCGCGTCCGTAGAGCCGTTCGTCGCGGATTTCGGGCGCGAAGGGCTCGGACTGCCAGAGGTTGAGCGGATCCGGCGGCTGGACGTCGTAGTGGCCGTAGACGATGAAGGTCGGCGCCTGCGGCGCGCCGAGCCATTCGGCGTAGACGGCCGGATGTCCGCCGGCATCGATCTCCCGCACGCCGTCAAAGCCGGCCGCGGCAAGTCGCTCCCGCAGGATCGCGCGCGCACGGGCCATGCCGTCCGCGTATGCCGGGTCGGTGCTGACGGAGGGGGCAGAGACGAGGGTGCGAAGGCGCTCAATGATAGCGCCGCGGTCGCCTTGCAGCCGTGAGAGGACAAGATCGCTCATGCGCGGCCCCCGTCGACGCTCAGGATCTGCCCGGTGATCCAGGCCGCCTGGTCTGATGCGAGGAAGAGCGTTGCGGCGGCGATGTCCTCCGCCGTGCCGAGGCGCCGGGTGTGGATGGATTGCACGAGGCGCTGCTGGCCGTCGGCGCCCATCGCCTCCCATTGACGCTCGGTGGTCGGATTGGACCGCACGAAGCCCGGGGCGACGGAGTTGACCGTGATGCCTTGCGGCCCGAGTTCCAGCGCTAGCTGGCGCACGATGCCAACGAGCGCGTGTTTGGCGGCCGTATATGCCTGAATGCCGGTCAGCGACGGCCGCAGGCCCGCACCCGAAGCGATGGCGACGATCCGCCCGGCGCCCTTGTCGCGCATATGCGGCGCGCAGGCCTGCGCCAGCCAGAAGGCGGCATCGACATTGGCCCGGAAGATTGCGTGCCAGGCATCCTCGTCGATCTCTTCCAGCGGACGCCCGGCCTGGCCGCGCGTGCCGCCGGCGGCATGCACCAGAATGTCCGGTGCCTTGCCCTGGCCGGCGAGGTCGCCGACCATCGCGTGAACCGCGGCCCGGTCGCCAAGGTCGACGCCGAAGCAATCTGCGTCGAGGTCCTTGGCGGAGGCGGTGAGCCCCGCCTCGTCGATATCGACGAGGGTGAGGGAGGCGCCGGCCTGCTGCAGGCCGAGGGCGATGGCGCGCCCGATCCCTTGCGCGGCGCCGGTCACCAGCGCGCGCTTACCGGCAAAATTCAGCTGCATCGGGAAATCAACTCCTGAAGGGTCTCCGGCGCTTGCGGGCGCCGTCCGTCCTCGATGTCATGGATCAGGTCGACCACGGCCCGCAGTGCCGGCGTCTCGACGCCGGCTTCCTGCGCCAGACGCACGATGGTGCCGATCTGCTGGTCGACCTCGGTCTTGCGCTTGCGCACGGCCAGGTCGCGCCAGATCCCGGTGTGGGTCTTTGCCGTTTTGCTGGTGAACCCGACGAGCGCCTCGATCGAGGCATCGGTGACCTCGTCGGTGGCTTCCGGGGCAAAGGCGGAAGGGTCGAAGCCGTTGAAGCCGCGCGGCGTGACGCCGCGCGCGCGGGCAACGGCCATGACCTCGCGCCCGAGCGCACGCCAGGCCGGACGGCGGTCGGGATCCGCGAAATTCGCCGCCATGGAATCGTCGGTGAGCGCCGTGCCGAACAGCATCGCGCCATAACCGAGCTTGCCCCAGAGCCAGCCCCAGATGTCGTCGCTCAAGACGGCATCCGGCTCGAAGATCTGCATCAGGCGGAACATGTCGCGGGTGCGGTCGCGGATCGAGCCGTCGATCTCGCCGATCACCACGGCGCCGCGATTGCCGAACAGGATCTCGCCCGGACCGTGCCAGTCGCCGCCGAAGTTGACGAAGGCGCCCATGGTGCGGTCGGCGCCGACGACCTCGGCGATCTCCAGTTCGTTCAGGCCGTTCTGGGCGGAGAGGACATATCCGTCCTCGGCGAGGAACGGCTTGAGCGCGGTAGTGGCGGCAAGCGTTGCCTGCGCCTTCACCGCCAGGACGACGCGTCGGTAGGTGCCGGTCAGTTCCTCGGGCGTCACACACGGCACGACCTGGCGGAATTCCTCCACGGGGCCGGTGATCGACAGGCCGGACGTGCGGCATGCCTCCACGTGTTCGGGAACGATATCGACCATCACGACGTCTTCGCCCGCTCGGGCCCAATAGGCCCCGAGCGTTCCGCCGATGGCGCCTGCGCCCCAGATCAGGATCGGGTCGGCCATGGTCCCTCCAGAGCGTCTCGCACTTCCGCAACGCCGGTGTTCCAGATGTCGAGCATCACGGCATCGTCTTTTTGATAGTCGCCGCCGAAGGCGCCGTCGCCGAGCAACTCGCGGGCAAGGACGGGTTCGGCCGCCTTGGTCGCGACCATGTCGGGTGCGGGCTTGGGCGTCGCCGGGCACGGGGCAGGCGCATGGGCCAGCCGCGTCCAGGGGTAGTTTTCCATCCAGTTGGCATGGCTGCCGCTGGGGTCGACCGACTGGACCTTGGCCCATGTTTTCGGGGCGCTCCACCAGTTGTGGAACTTGATGCTCAGATGCGGAGAATCGATCATCAGCTCGTTGGCGACGGCGCCGGCCGGCTGGTTGCCGCCATGACCGTTGACGATCAGGATCCGGCGGAACCCGGAGCGGTCTAGTGAGGCGATGACGTCTCGGATCACGGCCGTCAGCGTTTCCACGCGCAGCGTGATCGTTCCGGGATAGCCCGCAAAATAAGGGGCGAGCCCGAAGGGCATCACCGGAAAGACGGGAACCTTGAGCGGTTCGGCCGCCTCGACGGAAACGCGCTCCGCCAGGATGGAATCGACGCTCAGCGACAGCTGGGCATGTTGCTCGGTCGAGCCGATGGGCAGAATGCAACGGTCGTCCTCCGCGACCCTCGCCTCAACGTCCATCCAGTTCATCTCACTGATGCGCATCGCAGTTCACTCCACACGACGTGTTTGTTTTTTTGGCTGATCCCCGTCCGTCTCGATGCGGGCGGGCCAGCGGGTTGAGGCCATGACCAGTTTGGCCATCAGGCCGGACAGCGTCTCGCGCTCGGTTTCGTCCAGCGCCTCGAGCATCATGTGCTCGTAGTCGACGAACCGCGGGAGCGATTCATTGAAGAGGGTTCGCCCGGCCTTCGTCAGCCGCAGCACGTTGCGCCGCCGGTCGGCGTCATCGGAGCTGCGTTCGATCAGTCCGAGGCCGACGAGTTTCTGGGTGGCGCGGCTGAGGGTGTTTTGCGGAAAGCCGGAGGAGATCGCGATGTCGCGGGCGACGGAGCCGTCCTTCAGGCCGAGCGAATAGATCACCACATATTCCGGCCGCGATAGGCCGTAGGTTCGCTCCACCCATTCGTAGAGCGGGACGTTGTAGCGCAATGCCAGATAGTTCAGCCGGTAGGTGAGCCAGCAGGGATTGTTCCACAGCTTCGCCGCCGTCATCTCGTCGAGGTCAGACAAGGGCGCGCCGGGTGAAATTTCGGGCATCGCGCTCTCCGCGAGTCCCGTGGTTGCGGATGCGATACCGACCTGGTCCGCGCGTTTCCGCCGTGCTCGTTCTGGCTCCATGCCGAAAATCTCTGCCTTCAAAATCGACTTGACGGCACCAGAGTGGCCCATCATTCTGAGATAAACAAGTTCCATTTGGAAATATACAAATAGGAACTAATCCAGATGGAATCTGTTGAACTCACGGCGGCGGCACGGTCGCTTGCCGCATGAGGGGAGAGGAGCAACTAAGCCATGAAACGACACTCGAAAGCCTTTGCCTTTGCCGTGGCCCTGTCTGCGGTCGCGTCAACGGTGAGCGCCGCGGACCTGACCGTTGGCGTGCGCGGCGGGCCCGAATCGATGGACCCGCATTATTCCGCTCTGGGATCCCAGGCCGACGCGGTGAAGCACATTTTCGATCCGCTGGTGTGGACCGGGGATGACCTGCAGCTGGAGCCGGGTCTTGCCGTCTCCTGGAAGCCGGTCGATGAGGACACCTGGGAGTTCAAGCTGCGCGAAGGCGTGAAATTCCACGACGGTTCCGATTTCACCGCCGAGGACGTGAAATTCTCGATCGAGCGCATCCCGAGCGTTACCGGCCCGACCACGACGGAGATCTATGTCCGCCGGGTCAGCGAGGTCGAGATCGTCGACGATTACACGCTGAACATTCACACCAACGGTCCGGCGGCGACCCTGCCGTATGACTTCGTGCGCCTGTTCATCGTCTCCGCCGAAGCGGCGAAGGACTACTCCACCTCCGAGACCTCGGCGGAAGGCTTCAATTCCGGCAAGGCGGCGATCGGAACCGGTCCGTTCAAATATGTGTCCTGGTCGCCGAAGGGCGATCTCGTTCTTGAGCGGTTCGACGACTACTGGCGCGGCCCGGCTCCCTGGGAGACGGTGGTGCGCAAGGAGATCTCCGACGATGCATCGCGTCTTGCCGCGCTCAAGGCCGGCGATGTCGACGTGATCAACTACGTCTCCTCCGCCGACTATCTGGCGCTGGATTCCGATCCCAATATCGCGACCTTCATCGGTGATTCCGTCTATGTGATGAACCTGCAGCTCGACCAGCGCGAGGAAACGCCGAAGGTGAGGGCCAAGGACGGCAGCGCGCTTGCGGAAAATCCGCTGCGGGATCCGCGCGTGCGTGAGGCCATCGATCTGGCGATCGACCGCGAAACCATGGTCGAGATCGTTCTTGAGGGTCTCGGCAAGCCGGCCAACCAGATGATGCCGGAAGGCTTCTTCGGCTATTCCGACGACATTCCGACCCCGGAATACGACGTCGACAAGGCGAAGGCGCTGCTGGCCGACGCCGGGTATCCGGACGGGTTCCAGATCGACCTCTATTGCACCAACGACCGTCTTCCGGGCGATGGCGCAATTTGCGAGGGGCTTGGCCAGATGTTCGCCCAGATCGGCATCGACACCAACGTCAATGCCATCTCCAAGACCGTCTACTTCCCCACGCAGGCGCGCAAGGAATACTCGGTCTTCATGAACGGCTGGGGCACGCTTACCGGCGAGGCTTCCTACACGCTCGGCTCGCTGGCTCATTCGCCGAACGACGAGGTGAAGATGGGGGCGTTCAACCGCATCGAGTACAAGAACGATGAGGTCGACCGCCTTCTCCAGGCCGGTGCGCAGGAGCTCGACGCCGACAAGCGCAAGGCTCTCTTCGAGGAAGCGATGGAAAAGACGATGGCCGACCGTGCCTACATCTCCATCGTGGTTCTGCAGTCGGTGTGGGCCGGTGACAAGGACAAGGTTGTCGTCACCCCGCGCGCCGACGAGGAAACCCTTGCCTATTACATCAAGCCGGCGAAGTAAGCCGCTGGCATAACGGGCGGTCGCGGCACGTGCCGCGGCCGCCTCTCCATTCGTCCGTCATCACCTTCATCGTCTGGCACGACCCGAGACTGGACCGAAATGTCGAGCTTTCTTCTGAAACGTCTGCTCCAAGGGGTCGTCATCATGGCGGCGATGTCGGTGATCGTCTTCGCCGGCGTCTATGCCATCGGCAACCCGCTCGATGTATTGATACCGCCGGAGGCGACCCAGGACGTGCGGGAGCGCACGATCGCCCGCTTCGGTCTCGACAAGTCCCTGGTCGAGCAATATTTCCTGTTCATCTCCAATCTGCTCAAGGGCGATCTGGGGCTGTCCTACATCTACAACGAGCCTGTGCTCAGCCTGATCGGCAACCGCCTCCCGGCGACGCTCGAACTCGTGCTCACCGCCGTTCTCGGCGCGACGTTGATCGGCGTGCCGCTCGGCATCTACGCCGGCTACAAGCCGCATGGCTTTGCGGCGCGCGCGATCATGGCGATCTCGATCCTCGGGTTTTCCGTGCCCACCTTCTGGGTCGGGCTGATCCTCATTCTCACCTTTGCCGTCTCGCTTGGCTGGCTGCCGTCCGGCGGACGCGGCGAAACGGTGGAGTTTCTGGGGATCGAGTGGAGCGTGCTGACGCTGAACGGCTGGTCGCATCTCGTCCTGCCGGCGATCAATCTGGCGCTGTTCAAGCTTGCCATCATGGTGCGTCTGGCCCGTGCCGGCACGCGGGAGGTGATGCTCTCCGACACGGTGAAATTCGCCCGCGCCGCCGGCCTTTCGGAAATGACGATCCTGTCGCGGCATGTGCTGAAGCTGATTTCCATCCCGATCGTCACGGTCTTCGGGCTGGAACTTGCCTCGACGCTCGCCTTCGCCGTGGTCACCGAGACGATCTTCTCCTGGCCGGGTGTCGGCAAGCTGATCATCGATTCCATCAAGAACCTCGACCGCCCGGTGATGGTCGCCTATCTCATCCTCACGGCAGGGCTCTTCGTCACCATCAACCTGTGCGTCGACATCGCCTATGCGCTGCTCGATCCGCGCCTGCGGCGGGGCAGAGCCGAATGACCGATAAAGCCGTTTCCCCCTGGCGCAACCTCTGGGTCCGCTTTCGCGAGGACCGCATCGCGCTCGCAGCGCTGGTGGTCGTCGGCATCATCTTGCTGCTGGCCCTTTTTGCGCCCTTCATTGCACCGCAGGATCCTTACGACCTGTCGGGTCTGTCGCTGCGCGACGCGCGGCGTCCGCCCGGCTGGGTCGGATCGGGTGGATATGTCCATTGGCTCGGCACCGACGCGCAGGGGCGCGATCTGCTGTCGGCGATCCTCTACGGTCTCGGCGTATCGATCCAGATCGGCATCTTCGCCGGCGCCGTCGGCCTGGTCATCGGAACGACCATCGGCATTCTGGCGGCCTATCATCGCGGCTGGTTCGAGACCGTGCTGATGCGCATCATCG